>CBHXZU010000048.1:0-15007 GCA_966125105.1 uncultured Prosthecobacter sp. | reverse complement strand
TTCCTGCACTAAGCGGAACCCCACCCCCCCCACCCCCAAACCGCCGCCCACCCGCCGCCGGGGTGCCCAACCTCCCCACCACCCCCCCCCCCACCCGCCACCATGGATCCACACAACAAGCGGCACGGGCTTATCGACCTTGGCCGGGTAGAAAACATCCAACCGTTGGCGTTCCGTTCCGCCGCTCACATACGTCACGTCGCGCTTTGAAGTGATCCCCTCGGGCAGCGGACGCTGCGGAGGCTGCGCAAGCGCAAGGGTCGACGCGAAGAGGAGAATCCACCGGGCGATCATGAATCATCAAACCCGCTGCGCCGGTTGAAGTTTCAACGTCCGGATCGCGGGTCAGGACGGCAGGTTCGGATGAGCCCGGCGCGTCAGCAACGGCACCACGATTGCGGCGAAGCCGAAGACGCAGAGAATCAACCTCGGCCGGTGCGAATACGCCGGCATCGTCCACGCAATGGCTACCAGTGCAATGCCGGTGAGCACATCCAGCCACAAATGCGACCGGAACGGCACGACCGGCGCGAGACCCAGGGGGTAACGAGTGATCGCGCTCAACAGCAGGACCGAACACCCGAAGCTGATGGCCACCTGCATGGGAACCGTGTCTGCGGAAAACTGAAACATCCACGGCGCAAGGACCAAAAGGACGCCGTAGAGGTAATCGAGGACACCGTGTGCCCAAATCGTGATGGGCTTCTGGAGGTTTCTAAGTGCGATTTGCATGGCAAGCTTCCGATTCTTTTTTAACCTACGGGCGCCGCAGGTTTCGCAGCGGTCGGGAGACCGGAGCAGGCCGACCTCGGGGTGCCCGGCGCGAAGTGCTTCACCGCTTGCCGCCGGGACTCCTGTGGTATCTCCCTAAGACGGCAGATTTCAGCGCATCAACTTTGCGCGCTCCAGTCTCGCACCAGCACCATGTCCACTTCCCGCCTCAGACCGCTTGCCTTGTTCGTTTTGTGCTGCTGCGCGGCGGGACATGCGCAGTCGGAGAACGCGAAGTTTTTCCGCGGATGGAATCTGAATGGACCAGCGCTGACGATCGATGGACACGCCTGGGAGAAAGACGATGCGAAGGATTTCAGGGTCAGCGGCAAGCGCTTCGAAAACCAAAAGGTCTCGCTGAAGCCGCCGACCGACGCGGCGCGCGCGCAGATGATCCGGTCGAGCGTCTGGGGCGACAAGGTCGACCTGGAGGTGAGCAACGTTCCTGCGGGCAGCTACCAGGTTTTCCTCTACGTGTGGGAAGACAACCACAATGAACGCTTCAAGCTCCTCGTGAACGGCGAGACGGTCGTGGAGGCGTTCGAAAGCGGCGCCGAGGGCATGTGGAAGAAGCTCGGTCCGTGGAAAACGACGAGCGGGGATGGAAAGATCGTCGTGGCTGCGCGAGCGGCGAGCCACGGCGCGGCAAATCTCTCCGGCCTGGAGATCTGGGCTGGTGATGGAGCAATTCCGGACGCGCCGGCTCCGCAGTTCGTCGCGGCCCCGACTGCTGAGCAGGTGGACTTTTTCGAAAAGCGGATCCGGCCCGTGCTCACGGAGCAGTGCTACGAATGCCACAGCGCGAACGCCAAAAAGATCAAAGGCGGGCTCGTGCTGGATTCCCGCGCCGGCGTGCAGCGCGGCGGCGACACCGGGCCCGCAGTCACGCCGGGCGATCCTGACGCGAGTCTGCTGATCGAAGCGGTGCGGCATCAGAACGAGGACATCGCGATGCCGCCGAAAAAGAGGCTCCCGCCGGAGGTGGTTCGCGACTTCGAGCAATGGGTCCGCATGGGCGTGCCGGATCCGCGCGCGAGTGACACGGTCGCGATCGTGCAGGCCAAGGAGGCGATCGATTGGAACAAAGCGAGGGAGTGGTGGTCGTTCCGGCCATTGGCGGCGCCGAAGCTGCCCGAGGTAAAGGACGCCGCGTGGGCAGCCAACGATGTGGATCGCTTCATCCTCGCTCGCCTCGAAGCGGCGGGATTACGCCCCGCGGCGGATGCGGAAAAGCGCGCGCTCATTCGCCGCGCGACTTATGATCTCACTGGACTTCCTCCCGCGCCGGAGGAGGTCGATGCATTCCTCGGAGACAACTCGCCAAGAGCATTTGAGACCGTGGTCGATCGGCTGCTCGCTTCGCCGCGCTACGGTGAGCGCTGGGGCAGGCATTGGCTTGATGTCGCGCGTTACGCGGACACGGCGGGCGACAATTCGGATTTCCCCATCCCGCAGATGCGCAAATATCGCGACTGGGTGATCGCGGCATTCAATCGCGATCTGCCTTACGACGAGTTTGTGCGCGAGCAACTCGCCGGCGATTTGCTCGGAGGCTCCTCGGAAGAAGAACGGCAACAGCGACTCATCGCGACCGGCTACATCGCGAACGCCCGGCGTTTTGGCTCACGCGTGGAGGATTACCCGCAGCACCTCACCATCGAGGACACGATTGATAACTTCGGCCGCGCGTTTCTCGGCCTCACGATCAACTGCGCGCGCTGCCACGATCACAAGTTCGATCCCATCAGCACGCAGGATTACTACGCGCTCTACGGTATCTTCAACAGCACGCGCTACCCGTGGCCGGGGATCGAACTCGAGCAGAAACAGCGCGATCTCGTGCCGCTCGTTCCCGCCGAGAAGCTTGCGGAAGCCGAATCGAAGAAAAAGGCGCGCGACAAGGAACAAGCGCGCCTCGACAGCGACGTGAAGAAGCTAAAGGAAGCGCTGAAGAAGATCACGGAAGGGACGGCAAAAGCAGAAACGGACAGCAAGACAGCGGAAAACGAAAAGGCGAAGCTCGAGACCGACATCCAGCGAGCCGAAAAAACGGCGGCTGAATACCGCGCCCAGCCGGCGGAGTATGAGTTCGCCTATGCTGTCGCGGAAGCGCCCAAGGCGGCCGACGTCGCGGTGCAGATCAAGGGCGATCCCGCGAAGCCTGGAAATGTCGTGCATCGCCGCTTTCTCACCGTGCTGGGTGGCGCAGAACTTCCGCCGAACGCGAAAGGCAGCGGACGCGCACAACTCGCCGATTGGCTGCTCGCGAAGGAGAATCCCCTCCCCGCTCGCGTGATGGCGAATCGCCTTTGGCATTACCACTTCGGGCGTGGAATCGTCCCCACGCCGAGCGATTTCGGGAAACAAGGCAAACCGCCGACCCATCCCGAGCTTCTCGATTTTCTCGCCGCGAAGTTCCGCGACTCGGGCTGGTCCATCAAGGCGCTCCATCGCCTGATCATGCTCTCGCATACTTACCGGCTCTCTTCCGGACGCGATGCTGCGACGATCGAGCGTGACCCGAACAACGAGCTGTTCTCCGCATTTCCCCGGCAGCGCCTCGATGCCGAAAGCATTCGCGACACGATGCTCGCGCTCGGCGGCAATCTCGATCTCAGCGCGCCAAAGCCGCATCCGTTTCCGCCCGAGAAGGACTGGAAGTTCACCCAGCACAATCCGTTCAAGGCGGTCTACGACACGAATCAGCGCAGCGTCTACCTGATGACGCAGCGCATCCAGCGTCACCCCTACCTCGCGCTGTTCGACGGCGCGGATCCCTCCGCGAGCACGCCGGCGCGCCCGACCTCCACCACCCCGGTGCAGGCGCTGTATCTTTTGAACGACGCATTCGTCCACGATCAAGCCAGGAGAATCGCCGCTCGGATCATCGCCGAAGCCAGCACCCCCGACCTGCGCCTCCAACGTGCCGCGCAGCTCATCCTCTCGCGCCCGTTGGCCACGGACGAAGTCGAGTTCGGCAAAAGCTTCCTCACCACCGTCACTCCGAAGCTCCGCGAATCCGGAACCCCTGAAAAGGAAACGGAGTTGGCCGCCTGGCAGTCCTATGTGCGCTCACTCTTCCGCGTGAATGAGTTCGTTTATATCGATTAATATCGAACATCCGGGCCCTCCTCAGTCTCAACCGCTGCTTCGCGCCCAAATCTGACACCATGAAACGACGCGCATTTCTTCACAGCTTGGTGGGAGGATCTCTTCTCGTTCCAGGACTGCTCTCGCAGCTACTCGCCGAGGAATCAGCCGACCCGCTCGCCCCGAGGGCGCCGCACTACGGAGCAAAAGCCAAGCGCGTCATCTTCATCTTCTCAAACGGCGGCGTGTCCCACATGGACACCTTTGATCCCAAACCGACGCTCTTCGCCGCAGATGGCAAAACGATGGGCGTAGGCGGTGGCCTCTCGAATCAACAGCGAGTCTTGCTGAAACCAGGGTGGGAGTTTCGTCCGGGCGGAAAGTGCGGCACGCCGGTGAGCGATCTTTTCCCGCATCTCCGCGAGATGATGGACGACATCTGCGTCATCCGCTCGATGAAGTCGGATGACAACGAGCACTACCAGGCAACGCTCGCGATGCACACGGGTTCGTTCTTCTTCTCGCGGCCAAGCATCGGTTCGTGGGTGAGCTATGGGCTCGGAACGGTGAATCGCAACCTGCCTTCCTTCGTCGTGCTCGCGCCGCAGATGCCTTACGCGGGGCTGCAGATCTTTAACAACGATTTCCTGCCTGCATACCACCAGGGCGTCCGCGTTATTGGTGGAAAGGAACCGATCGCCAATCTCGATCCGCGCACGAAAGAACGCAGCATCCAGGAGCTCGAGCTCGGCCTCGCGGACCTGATGAACAATCGCCACCTGCGCGCGCGCGGAAACGATACCGATCTGGCTGCGCGCATCCGTTCCTTCGAAACGGCCTTCCACATGCAAACCGAAGCGCGCGACGTCTTCGATCTCGGCAAGGAATCGGAGGAAACGCTTGGACTCTACGGGCTGAAGCGCGGTGAAAGCGAAGGCTTCGGCTGGCAGTGCCTCGTCGCCCGCCGCCTCGCCGAACGCGGCGTCCGCTTCATCGAGCTCGTCGACGGTAGTAGCAGCCACAATTGGGATCAGCACGCCGACATGGCGGAACACGCCAAGCATGCCAAAGGCATCGACCAACCGATCGCCGGTCTGCTCCGCGATCTCAAACAACGCGGCATGCTCGATGACACTCTCGTCGTCTGGACGACCGAGTTCGGCCGCACTCCCGGCGTCGACGGCACAAAAGGCCGGGGCCACCACAGTGCGTGCTTCTCCTCATGGCTCGCGGGCGCCGGCGTGAAAGGCGGAATCACCTACGGCGCCACCGACGACATCGCCGCCACGGTCGTGGAAAACAAGGTCCACGTGCACGACTTCCACGCCACAATCCTCCACCTCCTCGGCATCGACCACACACGCCTCACCTTCCGCCACGGAGGCCGCGATTACCGCCTTACTGACGTGCACGGAAACGTCGTGAAGGACGTCCTAAGCTGATCTTCTTCATAACCAACCCAAGGTTGACCGCGACGACTCGACGAACGCGACGCGCAGGCGCACAGCGGCCGAACCAAAGCGAGGTTTCCTTTCCCAATCGGAGAATGCAGTAATCCCAGCGTCCGGCCCGGGCGACTCTCCGAAAGCAGACGGCCCCGCCACGTGAGTAGCGGGGCCGTTTACGAATCGAGTGTAACTTAAGCTTTGCGACGGCGACGAACCGCCAGCAGTGAGCCAAGACCTCCAAGGAGGAGCGCTGCGCTGCCGGGTTCGGGAACCGCCAAGAGGATAACGTCGTTTGCGGTCCCGCCGCCGTCCACGTTGCCCGTGTAGCTAATGAAGAAGTCAAACCCTCCGCCGCTCGCCACAAGCGAGCCTTCCGGCAATCCGCTGAAGGTGCCGGTCACGGTGTCCAGCCCATCGTTGATAATCAGCGAAAACACGTCGGAGGCTTGGAACGGACCCGCACCGATATTGAGCGTCAAGTTGCCGCCCAAAGTGACCGAACCCGTGACATTGAGCGAATCGTAGCTCGTCCGGGAGCTCAGTTCCGCCAGGAGGGTTCCGGTCGCCAGGCTGAGGGATCCAGTATCGAGCGAGCCGGGGCTGTTACCAGGGCTCAGCGTGCCGCCGGTGACTGTCACCGGCCCGGAGATCGTTCCGTCACCGCCGAGCACTGCGCCCGTCGACACCGTCACAGATCCGCCCAGAATACCGTTCACCAGCAAGGTGCCGCCACCGACGGTTGTCCCGCCAAGGACGTCATTGATGCCGGTAAGGTTCAGCACACTCGCGCCGCCCTTCGTGAGGCTGCCCCCACCTACGATGCTGCCCGAGTAGGTAGTGCTGGTTGAACCGCTGACGCCAAAAACGCTGCCAGGGCCGAGATCGACATTGCCGCTGCCGGCTAGCGACGCCACAGTCTCGCTCGTATTAAACGTGTCCAAATCAAGGACACCAGACCCGGCGATCGTCACATTGCTCGCGTCGGCGATCTGATTGCTATTCCGAACGATAACCTTGTCAGCCTTGGCTCCGCCAACGCCGTCACCAATTGTCAAATTGCCGGCCGGGATTGCATTTACGCCCACGTTCTTGAACAGGACGACTGCACCTTCGTTGATGGTAGTGGTGCCGGTGTAGGCATTCACCGTGCCCGCGCCTTCGAGTTGCATTGTGCCGGGACCGGTCTTGATCAGGCTGCCTGCAGCCACAGGAGATGTGCTGTCGGTCAACGCCGTGCTCACACTCAGATCGAGGGCCGCGCCGCCATCAGCCACATTGAACACACGGGCGCCATTCAGTTGGACTTGGGCACCCGCTGCCGTCGTATTGCCCAAGCGCGCAACGGTCGAGGACGCGAAGGTCGTGACGTCGCCGTTAAGGCGGATGAGCGATCCGGCGCCGTTTTCCAACAGCGTTGTGCCGGTCATTTCAAGACCGCCCACAAACAGGTTCGAGGCAGTGCCGCCGACGGTGCCTTTGGCATACCCATTCATCTTCAGCGTGCCGAGAATGTTGATTGTCGAGTTGGAGTTGGCTGCGATGCCGTCTGCCGATCCGGTCAGATCGTCCGCTCCCGTAATGTCGAAGTTGCCGGTCACGGTGACGGTATTGCTGCCGGCAGCACCCGACGATGAGCGGAAGTTACCGCCGCGCATGGTCACGCTGGCAATCGTCTCGTTCTTGCCGTTGGCATCATATTGGCCCTGGTTGATGACGAGATTGCTCGTATCGGCGATCTGATTGTCTGCGAGGTTCCGAACGGTGCCGCCATTGATTTCGAGATCTCCAGTAATCGCGGTGGTGCCCGCCGCCTTGTTCAGTTGAACGGTGAGATCTTCACTGTTGCTTCCAGTACTGCCTACGCCGAGCAAAACGGTGACCTTGCCCGTGTAAGTATTCGCGGTCGCCTCGCCACCGCCGATCTGGAGGACCGAGGTCGTGTCGTTCGTGGCGCCGGACGAACCAACGAAGAATCCTGAACCAGTGATGGCCCCGTTAAGGGTAAAGAAACCTGTTTGGTTTCCGCCCGACCCGGCCTGCGTCATGTCGATGGTCGGGGTGCCGGCAAACGTGTGCGTGCCCGTGAAGCTCGCGTCCATGGCGTCGAAGCTGAAGAGCCGCAGAGTATAGGGGCCGTTGATACTCAAGTTGCCGAAGGCAACGTCCATATCAGTGTTGGTTCCGCTGCCGTTATCGAGCGTGATTTGCGAATTCGCGGTCACATTCACCGCTTGGCCAAGCCCGCCCAATGGTCCGCCCGTTCCAGCCGGCGATGCACTCGGAATATTGAACAGCAAGGTGCCGCCGCTCAGCGTTACGGGGTTGGACGCCGCGCCTAAAGCCGCGTTGTTCAGAACATTCAGGGTCCCCGCGGTCACGAACGTGCCCCCTGTATAAGCGTTCGCTGTCGGCGGATTCAGGTTCACTGTGTCCGTGCCGACCTTAACGAGGGCGACAGGCTGCGTGCCGTTATCGCCAATGATTGCGTTGATCGCGAACGAACTGCCGCCGGTGGTGCCGCCAACCACGAGTTCAGCGGTGTTTACACCGGGTGTCGCCGGCCCAGCGGTGAGGACACCGGTGGTTCCATTGATGCTGAGGTCGTGGGTGCCATTACCTACGTCGAGAATGCCTCCGCCCTCGATCCGAAGGTTGAAAGTCGACATGTTAATTACCACGTCGCGGTTCGTGCCTCCCGCTTCGACTTTCATCGCATCCAAGGCGCGACTCGCGGTCAAAGTGTCGGTTACCGTCGTAGCGTCCGTGGGGTTAGTGCGGCGGAGGATAATGCTGTCAGTCCACGCAGTCTCAGCGGCATTGTCAGTGTAGTTCGACGGCGAACTGACGTTGCCGGGATTGCGCATATCGCGCACGCCCAGCGCAAATCCGCTGTCGATAGTCGTGCCGTCATACTGGATGAAGTCGATGGCATTGTTGCCAACAAAACCTTGGATGGTCTGCGTAGTGGTCGCCTGTCCGGGAATAAGGATGCGCGAGCCGACACGTGTTTGGTTCACCGTGTTCGTGCCAACGGCCGTATTCCCGGCTCCGACATCGGGACTCTGGAATTGCACCACTGCGCCAACCGCCCGGGTGAAGCCGGTAAGCGTCAGCGGAGTCGGAACAGTCTCATTGATCGGATTGCTGATGATCTGAGTCGTTCCCGCGACCGCGGTAACCGTGCCGAGGGTTTCTTCACCTGTGATCCGCAGCACGCCACCACCGAGCTTGATAGTGGCCGCATCGTTGATCCGGTTGGTGTTGATCACGGCGCTATTATCCAGGCGCAGTTCACCGCCACGAAGGTCAATCAGTGATGTTCCGGCGAGCGAGCCGTTGTCCTGCAGGTGAACGAGACCGCCCTGGATGACAAGCGCGCCTGTGTGATTGGTCGGGCCGCGCAGAATGGCCGTGAAGCCGCCCCGCTTATCGAGCGTGCTTCCCGGCGTGCCAAACGTGATCCCATTTTCCAGGATTAGGTCCGAGGCGGTCACGTTCAGAATTGTGTTCGTGGGAGCGTTGAACGTTGTCGTGCCAGCCACCCGCGTATGATAGGTGTTTCCACCGCCGATCGTAAGGATCTTGCCGTCTCCATTTAGCGTCAGGTTGTTGACGCTCAAAATTTGGAGGCCACCACCGCCGTAGTTAGCAAGGCGGTCGGAGTTGATTTCTGCGTGGTCGTTCACGACGACGTTGGCCCGGTAGTCGCCGTTTTGGAAATGACGGAGCAGAAGGCGCGAGTTGGCACCATTGAGGTTCACGGTCACGTCCCCCGTGTTCACACCCAGCGACCCGGGCACGCGTGCTTCGATCACCGCGTTCGCATTCAAGTTAAGCGTGCCAGTAATGGCGTTTGAGCCGCTGCCGAGATAGAGCGGGTTGCCGTTGTTCACGCCGAAAACGTTCAGCGTGATCCCCGTGCCGGAGACCCGGCCATTGAAAGCGATTTGGCGCTCGGCGCTGTGGTTATCGCGCTCCAACAGGGCAACCGTGCTTGTCCCCGAGAGTTGGATGTCCCCCCCGTAGCCTCTGGTGCCACCCAACGCGAAGAACTCCACTCCGCTTTCCGCCACGATGTTATTCGGAATACCGTTCTGCCCCAGGCCAAACCCTGTATTGTTGATGATCGCGCTGCCGGTTTTGAGCGTAATGGTCTGATCCTGTCTCCCCCCGAGAGAATTGGAATGTCCCAGCGTCAGGATGCCATTATCCACGGTAATGTTCCCGGTGAAACCCTGGAACTGAGGAGTGCCACCACTCAGCGTGTAACGTCCGCCACCGGTGAAGGTGAGATCGCCTGAACCGCGAAGTTGGGTCGGAGCGAGCCCGGTGGTGGTGCCATCGTTGATGGTAATTTGCGATCCAAGGACCGAACGCACGGTGCCGCCACCCGGCCCTACGACCAATTGGATTGTATTGAGACCGATATCATAATCACCGCCAACCACCGCGAATGTGCCACCATTCAGATTGAGGTCTCGCGCGCTCGCCAAACTGCCCAATGCGGCGCTGTTGGTGATCGCGAGCGTGCCGCCGTTCACGTTGATGGGGCCGGTGAAGGCATTCGTTGTCGCCGAGAGAACCAGCGTGCCGTTGCCAGCTTTGGTTAAGCCACCCGCGCCGGCGCCAATAATCGGCGCCGCCACATCGAGCGTGCTTCCTGCCCCAGTGTAAATGATGAGTTCGTTCGCGGAAGTGCTCCCGGAGAGCGTTCCGGTTCCGATAACGGCTGCATTGCTCGTGCTCAAAAGACCACCCGACGTCAGGAGAAGGTTGTTGGCACCAAGCCCGAGGCCCGAACCGGATCCAATCTTCAGCGAGTTGGTCGTCACGCTGCCAGTCAATGACTGGGCCGTCGTGATGATGCTATTATTTGCGTCTGATCCTGTGCTCGCGAGCGCCGAGTACGATGCCAAGGCTGCTACGTTCCCAGCGCTGGTGGTGGCCCAGTTGGCATCATTCACGGTGGCAAATGCGCCGATGATTCCATTCGAAAGCGGAGCGGTCGTGGCGACTTTGCCATTGGCGCCCAAGCCGAAATTGACCGTGGCGCCCGCGGCACGGTTAATCGCTCCAACGTTCAGCGTTGCGCCAGCCGCACCACCCGAGACGCTAACTGTGCCGCCCCCAGCATTCACGTTTAGGCCATTGACCGCTTGGGATGTCGCTGCGCCGGCATTACCGACGATATTGAGTGAACCGCCACCCAGCACCACGGGTTCGCTCGCGCTGATCTTCGCGTTATTCTGCGCGGTGTAATTCAGCGTCAAGGTGCCGCCGTTGACCGTGGCTGAGCCCAACAAGCTGTTGGCCCCCGAGAGGGTCCACGTCCCGGTGCCGTTTTTGACGAGCCCAGAACCGCCAGCCAAGCCGGTGGAAATTGCTCCCGAAATAGTGCCGGTACCGGGACCCGACAGCGTAAGGACATCACCCGTCCCGCTTATGCCACTATTGACCGCCAGGGATCCGGAATTCACGCGAAGGGTCGAATTGCCACTCAACGTGATTGCTCCGGTGAGAGTATTCGCTCCTGTCGCGGAAACCACGGCACCACTTTGAATGCTGCTGCCGCTGCCAACGATCGCGAGCGGTTCCGCGGTGGAAATCCCGCCGGAAAGTTCGAGAGTGCCGCCCTGGACTGCCGTGCCGCCAGCCGTCGTGCCGAGGGCAGTCGAATTGGTGATGGCAAGCGTTCCCGCGGTGACGGTTGTCGGCCCGGTGAACGTGCCTGCACCAGCCAGCGTCCATCGCCCAGCGCCATCCTTGATCAATCCACCCGAGGACGTGTTCAAACCATTGAGTATCGCGCCATCACCGTGACCCGAGAGCGTGAGTGTGCCCGCGCCTGTGACACCGCCGGAAGCGGCGATCACCAGCGTGCCAATGCGGTACGGAGCGCCACCGGCTGCCGGCACGGTCGATGGATCGACAAAAATGTTGCCGGCCACCGTGGCATTGCCAGCCAGCGTAAGCGCGCCGTTTAGGCGATTGGTTCCACTTTCCGCAATAAGAGCGCCTGCTTCGCGGGCAAGGCCACCGCCCGGAATCAGCGCACCCGGCCCAGTAATCGTGAAGTTGTCGCCGTAGGTCCAACCACTGTCGAGTTTGACGGTGCCTCCGTTATTAACGGTAACTCCGCCGGCACTGGTCCCAAAGGCGCCATCACCCTTGGCCTGCAGCACACCGGCGTTGACCGTTACCGAACCGGTAAACGTGCTGGGCTCATACGGCTCGAGCACCAAGGCGCCATTGCCGCTCTTCGTAATCCCGCCGTTGGTGATGCGCGGCGTGACGGTGAATATGCTGTCTGTGGCGATGTTGAAATCGCGCACGCCGCCCATCAGGTCGATGTGGCTGGCTCCAAGTTCGCGGAAGGTGCTGCCGGTCTGGACATAGATGCCCTTGCGTCCGTAGGAACCGCCAACCAGATCGCTGCCCGTGTAGGTCAAATTGCCACCGAGGCGGAGACGACCACCGGCGCCCGCTACGTTCCCGCTGAAGGCAGTGCCCAGATTGATGTTCTGGCCCGTGAGCGAAATTCCGCCCGAGCCGACCTCAAACGTGGTGTAGGCACCGGCCGTCGGACGTCCGGTAAAGACGTTCATGTCGAAGGCGCCTGGCAGGAAGCTGGCGTTGCCGATTTTGAGCGTGCCCCCACGATCAAATCCCAGCGCGCCGCCGGAGATGACGGCGTTATCCATCTCCATGGTCCCGAGACCCACGTTCACCGTGCCGTTCTTCATGATGAGCGTGCCCCACTTTTCGTTCGTGATGCGATCGCTTTCACCGAGCGTGCCCGTCAGCAACGTGATCGTTGCCGTATCGGCGATTTGATTCATGCCGGCGGCCTTAATCGCGGCCGGAGAGTTCGGAACGATGCCGAGAAAACCGAGGTTCGTCGTGCTGACGTTGTTCGTGGTGCTCAAGTCACCATGATGGCCGGGTCCCCAGAAGAGATTACCACCGTTGATGATGACGTCTTCCGCCGCGGCGCCGTCGGTAATGGCAGTGAAGCCATTGGCTTTGTTCAAGCGCACGGTCGCGGCGTAGATGGCCACCGTCCCATTATAGGTGTTGTTGGTGGCATCGGACTGCGTGCCGCCAAGGACCAAGGTCGTGCCATTGCCACCGAGAGCGAGGACATCAAAACCAGTTCCAGCGATCGGCCCGCTGATGATGTTCGCATTGTTTACGCCGCTTCGTCCCGCACTGCCAACGTTGAGTGCGGGCCTTCCGTTGAAAGTGGCGCCTCCCGTAAAGGCGATATCGTTATCGCTAAACGAAGCCAGGCCAAGCATGGACCCGTTATTGATCGTGAGCGTTCCAAGTTTCACCAAGGTGCGGTCACCAGTGCTGGCATCCGTGGCTTCACCGTTGTCGTCGGAACCGATCATCGCATTTCCGTTAACCACGATGTGATGTCCCCAGCCCGGGAGAATGCTGTCGGCATTCGCTGTGGAAACCGGCTCGTTGATTTCCAACTGCCCGCCGTTCAGCGTCACCGTGGTCGGTGTTGCACCGAGATACTGGCCGCGATGGACGTTGAGCATGCCGTCATTGATCACCCAACCGCCGGTATTTGTGCTCGACCAGGTGGCCGTCGTGAAAGGATTGGTCACCTGCCCCGCATTCACCCCGCGATCCTGGTGGGAAAGGATCACGGTCCCGGTTCCGCTCTTTACAAAAGTCACGGCTCCACCGGCCGTGTTGTTCACGATCGGCAGATGGAACTCCACGTTGGCGTTGGCGTGGACGTAGAGGCTGGCCGCCGCTGCAGTGGTCCCTGCCGTGATGCCGGAGGTTCCACTTGGGACGGCACCCGTCGCTCCATCTTTAAAGCCCATCGGCTGTCCAGAACTGAGGATACCGCCTTGGGCCGCGGTCAGAACAAACCCAGCGGTATTCAAGGTGCTCGCCCCAGTTGGTTGGAAGTTGAACCGATCCGCGGTACGACTGCCTGTCAGCGTAATCGCGGTCGCGGTCTGCTTGATCTGCTGGCCCGCGGCCCAAAGGTCTTCCGTAGTGCCAGCCGTATAGTCGGTCGCAATGAAGGGCGTTACACCGAGCGCAACGCCGGTTTCACCTGTGGTGTCGTACTTGGCCCATTCATTTCCGGAATGATACTGCGCGCCGAGAAAGCCTGTCGCGGCTCCCCCGATGACAATGCGGGAACTATTCGCGCCCGCCAGTCCCAGCGAGCCACCCGTGAGATTGAGGGTGGCGTTCGTCCCCAGCGTCAGATTGGTCAACGTAAGCGCAACCGGCGCAGTTGCCGTCCCGCTTTTTACGACGTCGATCGTGCCATGACCAAAGACATTGGTCGTGCCGATCGTTTCAGTGGATTGCGCGTTATTGAGCGAAGTCATCCGCAAGATGCCATTGCTCCGGATATTCAGGGTCGCGCTATCGACGATACGATCGTTGGACGTCTGGTTGCCCGCGGTAATAACAGTCGTCGTTCCCACGACGTGACCGGAATTGTTGTCGAGGTGGAGCAATCCCTGCGTCGGCAGGTTGCTGCCATTGCCGGGCAAACCACTGCCATTGATGGTGATGGTCGGCGCCGCTCCGCCAAAGCCAGCAGTGATGGCGCCGTTCGCGCCACGCAACTGCAGTGTGCCCGTCGCAACCTGAAGATTGGAAATGCTAATCGCGCCGCCGCTGATCACATCACGGGCAGCGGTGTTGCCTACGCCGCCTTTGAGGATGGTCAGGCTGCGACCTGCCGCGTCTTCTGAAATGGCCGCGGCATTCGAGAACACCGCAAACCCAGCATCCGCATTCATGATGAGGACGGCGTCCCCTTTGATGCTGGCGGTATCGGCAAAGCCTGTCTGGTAGCTGTTGTTCCCAGCAATCACGAGACGGTGATTGCCCATCGTCAACGTGCCGAGATTTAACATGTGGCCCGTGCCGGCCGCGGTCGTTGCGCGACCGGGCGCGATAGTGTTCAACGCACCGGCCTGCGTGGTCGTAATGGTAACTTCGTTTCCCGTGTAATCGAAAACAGCCGTTGTCGCGGAACTATCGCGCAGGTCAAAGGTGCCGCCCCATCCGGCGAACTCAATGTCGCCGTCCGCAATCGTCTTGCCCGTGTCTACCGTGGCATTGAAACGCGGGTTGCTTTCCAAGGATTCGTTTTCGTTAAGGCGGAAAGTACCGGTGAATGTCGATTCCACGCCACGCTCAATGACCATGCGCGGCGCACCGCCTGCATTCGTGGCGCCAAAGAGATTAATAATTCCGTTTCCGGTGATTCCCGTGCGGAACCGCTGGAGTCGATTGTTCTGCACACCGAACAGATCCCGCGTAAGGACCGTTACGGTGCCATTGATGTTCAGCGTCGTCCCGCCCGCATCCAAGCCGTAGATATGCTCCTGGCTGTTGACAGCCAGGATCGAGCCGTCGTTCGCATTGATCGTCGGGACATCAATACGCCCCTGGGTGCCGTTGTTTACGAAAAGCGTGCCCCCGCTATTAACGTTGATTACCGTCCCCGTTGCCGCAATTCCCGCGAATCGCGTGCCCGCCGTTGTGCTCCCTCCTGCCAGGCGGTCCAAGCTAAGCATGCCCCCGTTCACGTTCACCACTCCGCCCAAGGGGTTGGCATCTGCCATGGCTCCTGTAATGGAAAGACGTCCCTTGCCTGCGAGCGTGAAAGCGTTCGTCGTGGCGGTGATCTGGCCAACGTCATCCAG
>CBHXZU010000047.1:0-15097 GCA_966125105.1 uncultured Prosthecobacter sp. | reverse complement strand
AGCTTTCCACGATTGCCGCGACGCTGGCTGAACTCGGCGCCAAGCCGACGCAGAGCCTCGGGCAGAACTTCCTGCACGACCAGAACCTCGCGCGCTGGATTGTTGACCAGGTCAATATCCAGCCCGGCGAGGCGTGGGTGGAAATCGGACCGGGATTGGGCGCGCTCACGCAGTTCGCCGTAGAGAAAAGTGCCAATGGCATGCTGCTGGAGAAGGATGACCGCCTGATCGAGTGGTTGCGGCGGGAGTATTCGCAGCTGGAGATCGTGCACGGGGACGCGCTGGAGTTCGACAAGCGCGACCTGTTCCGCCGTGGAGCGGTGAAAATCTTCGGCAATCTGCCCTACTACGTTTCAAGCCAGCTGCTTTTCCAGTTTGCGGAAGATCCGAGCCCGGCGAGTGGATTTGTTTTCACCCTGCAGCGAGAGTTGGCTGAGCGGCTATGCGGTTCACCGAGGACAAAGGCTTACGGAGCGCTGACCCTGCTGCTCGGGCGGCGCTGGCAGGCGAACTTACTGCGCATTCTGCCCGCGCATCTTTTCACGCCGGTGCCGAAGGTGGATTCGGCGGTGGTTTCCCTTACCCCACGTCCCGATGGTGAGGTGCCAGATTGCGACGGCGCACTTTTCACGCGCTTGGTGAAACAGGGCTTTGCGCAACGGCGGAAACTGCTGCGGAAGAATCTCGATTTGCCCAATTGGCCCGAGATCGCCGCAACGATGCAGATTCCCGAGACTTCCCGCGCCGAGGAACTGAGTCTCGCGCAGTGGGTGACGTTGACGAATCTCGTGAGCGGCGCGACCGATGATCACTCGGCGAAAGCGCAGGATCTGGTCGGAGAAATTTTCGACGTGGTCGATGAGCAGAATGAAGTGATCGGTCAACGCCCGCGCGGCGAAGTGCACGCGGAGAAATTGCGCCACCGCGCCGTGCACGTCTTTGTCTTCAACAAGCGCGGCGAGATCTTCCTGCAAAAGCGCTCACGCTGGAAAGACAAGCAGCCGCGCAAGTGGGACAGCAGCGCGGCCGGGCACGTGTGCTCAGGCGACACCTACGAAATGACTGCCCCGCGTGAACTCGAAGAGGAACTCGGCGTTTCCGCGCCCGTGGAACTGGTGGGCGAAATCGATGCCTGCCACAACACCGGTTGGGAGTTCGTGAAGATTTACAAGGCGCGGCACAACGGGCCGTTTCGGTTGCCGCCGTCCGAGATCGAGGGCGGCGACTTCTTCACGATCGCGCAAGTCGCGCGCTGGATTGCAACGCGCCCGCAGGATTTCGCGAAGGGTTTCCTCGAATGTTGGCGGACGCTAGACGCCGCGCAGAAGCTCGTCCCGTAAGTGATCTACCTCGATTACAACGCGACGACGCCGCTCGATCCGCAGGTGCTGGAAGCGATGCGGCCCTACCTTGAGCAGCATCACGGCAACCCGTCATCGATCCACTGGGCGGGACGTGAAACGCGCGCGGCGATCGATGAAGCGCGTGACCGCCTGGCGAAACTCGTCGGGGGACGCCCGCACGAGATCATCTTCACGGGCGGCGGAACCGAGGCGAACAACCTCGCGATTTTTGGGCTGGCGCGGAAACACGAGAGCAAAGGCAAGCACCTGATTACCTGCGCCACGGAGCACCACGCGGTGCTGCATCCCATGGCGTGGCTGGAAAAGCGCGAAGGCTATCGCGTCGATGTGCTGCCGGTAGAGGGTGACGGCCGGCTGGACCCCGCGCGTTTGCGCAAAGCGATCACGAATGAAACGACGCTTGTTTCGATCATGACGGCGAACAACGAAACCGGTGTTCGACACCCGATCGAAGAACTCGGCGCGGTTTGTCGCGAGCGAGGCGTGCTCTTTCACACTGATGCGATCCAGAGCTTCGGCAAAGATACATTGCCGCCCTTTCCCTCAAGTAACTTCGACGCCGTGAGCCTCGCGGCGCACAAGTTCCATGGGCCGAAAGGCGTTGGCGCTTTGTGGGTCCGCAGCGGCGTGTCGCTGGACCGCCTCACGCATGGCGGCAGTCACGAAGGCGACCGTCGACCGGGCACCGAGAATATCGCAGGAATCGTCGGCATGGCGCGCGCCGCGGAGCTGGCAAGCGAGAGCGTCGAAAGCGAAACCAGACGTCTGCTCCCCCTGCGCGAACAACTTTGGGAAGCGACACGCGCGGCTTTTCCAGGCGCGGTTCGCAATGGCGTTCCGGACACCTGTCTGCCGAACACCCTCAACGTGAGTTTTCCGGGCCAGGACGGCGAGGCCCTGTTGATCAACCTCGACCTCGCCGGCATCGCCGCCAGCAGCGGCTCGGCATGCATGGTCGGAAGTATTCAGCCTTCCCACGTTCTGCTCGCGATGGGTGTCCTGGCCGAGGCCGCACAAGCCACGGTGCGGTTCAGCATGGGCAAAGGCACGGCCGCTGAGGAAATTGCGATTGTGGCAGGAAAGCTGAACCAGATCGCCCAGCGTCTAGCCCCGGAGTGAGCGACCACCAGGCGTATGAGCGATCGGATAAATCACACGGATCCTTCGCGTTTTATAGAATTTATATCCCGTCTCAGCGCTCCGGCACAATTTCTTTACAAGGCGATCACTCAGGACTGACACACCGCCCGTCCGCTTCCGGCAGGATTCCGACCATGAAAACGATGCCTTTCGTTCTCGTCGGTCTGATCGCCGCCACGGTTCCCTCGTTCTCCAAGGCCCCCGCCACCACATCGCGCTCAGGCGCTGATTACATCGCGCACGAATGGGGCACGTTTACGTCGGTCCAGGGTTCCGATGGCGTGCAACTCGAATGGAACCCCTTCGTCGTCGAGGAACTCCCGGGGTTCGTTTACAACGCGATGAAGCCGCGTGGCAGGAAGATGGTGCTTCCCGCCGTCAATGCTCCAATCAAGTTGGGCTTCCTGGCTCGGCAACGGATGGAGACGCCGGTGATCTACTTCTACAGCGGCGAACCGCGCAAGGTGACAGTCGATGTGAACTTCCCGGACGGTCAGTTCACCGAATGGTTTCCGCAGCTCACTCAACTCGGATCCCGGCCGCCTCTGCCCGCGCGCGCTGGAATGGCATCAGCCATGCGTTGGGCGGACGTGGAGATCATGCCGGGGAATGGCGCCGACGAGGCGAAGTTTTTCCCGAAAGATGAAACTGGCAGTCATTACTACGCAGCTCGAGAGACAGACGCGTCGGGTATCCGGATTACGAGTCCGGAGGGCACGAGTGAATACGAGAAGTTCCTTTTCTACCGCGGCGTCGCGCAATTCGTCGCGCCGCTCACCGTGCGGCACTTCGGCGACAATGCGGAGATGATCTCGCTGGAGAATAAGAGTGCCGGGCAACTCGGACAGTTCTTCATCTACGCAGTGCGCGGCGGAAAGGCGGCAATGATCAAAGCCGGCGTGATCGATGCCAATGTGCGCAACGACGTGGAGTTCAAGTTCGAGAAAATCGCACGTCCGCTGGCGGAAGTCCGCGTCGAACTCGCGAACGAGATGCGCCAGGCGCTGGTCAGCGAAGGCCTTTATGAGCGCGAGGCCGCGGCGATGGTGAAAACTTGGGACGACTCGTGGTTTGGCGAGCCGGGAACACGCGTGCTTTACCTGCTGCCGCAGAAATGGTGCGACGCGGCATTGCCGCTGAAGCTGACTCCCGCGCCCAGCGAGCTGAAGCGCGTCTTCGTCGGCCGCGCCGAACTCATCACCCCGGCGCAGGAGTGGGCAATTCTCAAGGAAGTGGTCCGTTATGCCGAAGGCGGCTCGCTGCAACGTAAAGCCGCGGTGGCCGCGGTTTCGGATCTCGGCCTCGGGCGGTTTGCCGATGCAGCCGCTCGCAGGCTCATGATCCAGGGTCCGCAGGCGAAGGACTTCTCACAAGCGGTGTGGTCGCTGCTCGATGCGACCCGCCCGGCGCCACGCAACGGCACAACGACCAGCACGGCGCAGCGTTGATCCAATTCCTCCGAAAGCTACCGATTCGGAGTGGCCTCGCCCGCCAGGCTTACTGCTGCTCGATCCGATAGAGATGCGTCGTCGTCCGGACGACCAGTGATCTGCCGACGGGCACGGGCGACGCGAAGCAGCCTGACTCGAGCTTGTTCTTCGCGATCAGTTTGTAGGCGTCGCCGGTCTCGATGACGTAGGAATGTTCCCGCGTGTCGAAGAGATAGAGACGACCTTCGGCGATCAACGGCGTCGCCGCGAAATCCGGTCCCACCCGCTCCGACCAGATGATATTTCCGTCCGCCGTATTCATGCATGAAAGGACGCCCGCGCTCGTCACGGTATAAAGGCGGTCTTTATAAACGACCGGCGTGCATTCCACGGGACCGCCTTTCTTCTGCTTCCAGAGGACATGCGTCTCGGTGGCATCACCCTTGGCTGGCTCCAGCTTGATTGCCCACACTTCAGGTTTCTGGAAGCCGGTGGAGATGTAGAGGTTTTTTCCATCGGTAACCGGAGTCGGGACGTTGGAAAACCCAGGCGCGTAATTTACGAACCACCGTTCTTCTCCCGTGAGCGGATTCAACGCGTAGAGCCTTTGCGCGCCGGTCGTGAAACTCGTCGGTTCCCCACCTACCGTCACCACTACCGGCGTGCCGTAGGCTTTGTGCATGTCCGCCGGCTTTTGCTTGAGCATGGGAATCCCGCTCCGCTCGGACTTCCAAACGATCTTGCCGTCCTTCTTGCTCAGCGCGGCCTCGAACTGCACATCGGAGCCGTCGCACGGGATGAGAAGAAGATCGCCGTAGCCACTCACGCTGCCGCCAGCGCCGTTTTGCTGATCCCACTTCAGCTCGCGGTTTTCCCAAATCTTCGCGCCATCCTTGGTGGAAACGCAGGCCGTTCCCATGGCACCAAACGTCACATACAGCCGGTCCCCCTCGAGCAGCGGCGTCGGCGAGGCGTAGCTGTTGCGCGCGTGCTTTGCCACGGGCTCCGCGACTTTCAGCACCTCCACGTCCCAGATCACACTGCCGTCGGAATAGGAAACACAGAGCGCGTGGAGCGATTTGCCGTCATCGAGCGCCGTCGTGCAGTAAAGCCGTCCGTCGGCAAAGACAGGCGTCGACCACCCTTGCCCTGGCAGTTCGACCTTCCATTTGATGTTCTTCCCCTTCTTGTCCTGCCACTCCGTCGGGAGCCCTTTGGCATCCGAAACATTATTTCCATTCGGACCCAGGAACCGAGTCCACGGCACTTCCGGAGCTGCCACCGCGGGAGCATCCTTCGGCGCGGGGCCATTCTCCGTAACGTTCGGAGGGTTCTTTGAACAGCCCGCCAGCATGATCGCCGCGCAAAGTGAAAGGACTTTCATCGTCACTCCATTGCACTACCCGGCTGGCGACGCCTGCCGAGTCCAAAAAATCGTAATTGCTGCCGTGAAAAGACTTTTGTAAATGTCAGATCCTATGAACATCACCAAGCTCCTGCTTGCGGGCGTGTTTGCCCTCGTTGCGTCCACGGCCTCGTATGCCGAATCCTGCTGCGACAAGGCGAAAGCCGCCGGCAAGGAATGCGAGCACCCCTGCTGCGTGAAGGCGAAAGCCGACGGCAAGGTGTGCGAAAAGTGCAACAAGCCGGCGAAAACCGAGAAGAAGTCGTAGTCTCTCCAAGACTCATTCCCAAGACGAGCCGGTCTCACCCGAGACCGGCTCGTTTTATTTTTGCGCATAAAGGGGTCACACAAGTGTAACGCAAGGAAACTTGAGACCACCCGAAGGTTCGCGCACTCTGGCGGCGTTCTGGGGGGAACAGCGGGGTCGTCGGCCAATCGGTCGGCGGCCCCGCAACTTTTTAGATGACAGAGGTCAGACTCCGGATCTGGCCTTTGATTTCTGCCCCTGAAGCGGCGCTTCATTCGGCCTCTTCCTTCCGGGCCCCCTTCCACGGATCGGAAGGCAGTGCTAATCTCCTGCCCAAGCTATGAATGGAATCGGCCTCAAAGAACTCGCGTTTGTCGGGTACCCCGTCACGGATTTCGCCAGAGCCCGTGACTTCTACGGCAAAATTCTCGGCCTCAAGGAAGGGGCCTGCTTCGAGCACGAAGGCGAAATCAGCTGGTTGGAATACGACCTTGCCGGCCAGACCCTCGCCTTGGCCAAGGCTTCTCAGCAGTGGCAGCCAAATCCCAATGGCGGCGGAGCCTGCCTCGAAGTCGCTGACCTCGATGCTGCGCTTGCGCATGTGAAATCGAGCCACGCGCGCGTGGTGATGGAGATCCAGGATTATCCCATCTGCCGCATGGCTCTCATCGCCGACCCGGACGGCAACACCATCGCGCTTCATCAACGGAAGCCGAATCATCCGGACAATCAACCGAAATGACGGGGCCAAGTCCCATCGATCGAAGTTTCGCGGAGGCACACTCCGCGCGACAGCGCCTCCTCCGCCGCTTGAATTCCACCGCTGTGGTTGTGCCGCAGACGTCGACCGGTTCGTCACTACCGCTTCACCCATTCACCCGCCACGCCCCGCTCGCAGTCCCCCGAACACGCTTGCGCGAGTTTCTGCCCTCTTCCACCGTCGCCATGCTCGACGTCCGCCCATGAAAGCAGCTGTTTTCGCGATCGCCTTCCAACTCGCTGGTTTTTCTGCATTGCTCGCGGCTGGCGACGAGCCGCGTCCGCGGTTGCAGTTCTTCAACGGATCGACTCATTCGGCGGACATCTTTTGGCTAAAAACTGAGACGGAGCGCGTGCCGAACGGCTCGATCGCTCCGGGCGAGAATACCGTCATCACGACCACGCTGGGACACCGCTTTGTCGTCGTGGGGAGGGAGGACAAGGCAGAGGCATTTGTCACGAGCGAGCAGCGCGTGCAAGCGCTGCGGTTCGAGCCGGGCCGCAAAGATGGCGTGCCAGCTTTCTACACGCAGGCGGCCAGCGCCAACGGTTTTCCCGTCGTAGCGTCGGCGAAAGTGAATTCCTACGCGCTGGCGGAGGCGGTCTATCTCGTGAATCTCATGCTGGCGCAGCGGCCGGACGCGCGCGCCGCGATGATCGCCAGCGGGGCGCGCCTATGCATCATGGCGCATGACGAGTTCACGACTGATTTGCCGGAGTTTGCCTGGCTCGGCCGCCAGCGGGTACCCGGTTTTCCCCGCATCTCTGGCAAGGACTATTGGGACGCGCGCGCTCGCGGGCTCGGCGGCTGCGAGACGGATCCGCTCTGCTCATGTGGGGAAGAAAATCTGCTCGGCTATCCCGGCGATCCTTACGCGGCGGAAAACATCCTGATTCACGAGTTCGCGCACAACATTCATCTGCGCGGCATGGTGAACGTGGATCCGACTTTCGACACCCGCCTCAAAGCGACATACGACGCGGCGATGAAGGCCGGACTTTGGAAGGGCAAATACGCGAGCGTTAATCATCACGAGTATTTCGCAGAGGGCGTGCAGTCATGGTTCGACGACAATCGCGAGAACGATCACGACCACAACCACGTGAACACCCGAGCGGAGCTGCTCGAATACGATCCGGGGCTCGCCGCCATTTGCCGCGAGGTCTTCGGGGATACCGTGCTCAAATACACCAAGCCCGCCACGCGGCTGGCGGGACACCTGGCTGGATATAATCCCGCGACAGCGCCGAAGTTCACCTGGCCGGATCGGCTGCGCGCCGCGAAGGAAGAGATCCACCGCGCCGCAGAGCGCCGCGCCAAGGCGGCTGAAAGCGAAGAGCCCAATTCGAACTAAGCGAGCCTCCCCGCTGCGCGCTTTTGCGAAGGTGTCGATGGGCACGTCGGGCGCTCCTAGAGATTTGCCGCTACCCGGTTTCGGTGGTGGCCGATTGTGGACATCGGCGCTCCCGGCGGTCAGCGAAAAAGCCGCTCCCTTTCGAGAGCGGCTCCCTTGGTTGGAATCTGAAATCCGCGTTTACGCGTGCTTCACGTCCACCCACTTCTTGCTGCGGGCGGATTCGAGCACGGCGTCGCAGACGTATTGCGTCTCCAGCGCGTCGCGGAAGGTCGGGCGGCAGGGCTTGCCTTCGCCGACGGCGATGAGGAAGTCCGCTACCTGGTGCGTGAAGGTTTCGGCGTAGCCGATCTGCAGACCGGGCACCCACCAGTTCTTCATGTAAGGCTGATCGCCGTCGGTGACGTGCACGCTGCGCCATCCGCGAACGATCCCCTCGTCGCTGTGGTCGAAGTATTGCAGGCGGTGCAGGTCGTGGAGATCCCAGCGGATCGAGGCGTTCTCGCCGTTGATTTCGAGAGTGTAGAGCGCCTTGTGGCCACGCGCGTAGCGAGTGCTCTCGAAGAGCGCGAGCGAGCCATTCGTAAAGTGGCCCATGAAGGTGCACGCGTCGTCGATCTTCACTTCCTCGACCTTGCCGGTGAGCGTGTGCGCGCGCTGCTTGATGAATGTTTCTGTCATCGCGCTGACGTTCGCGATCGTGCCGTTCAGCCAGATCGCCGTATCGATGCAGTGCGCGAGCAAGTCGCCCGTCACGCCGCTGCCCGCGGCTTTGGCATCGAGACGCCAGAGGCCGGCGCCGCCCTGCGGAAGGTCAGCGGAAATTGTCCAGTCCTGGAGGAAGTTCGCGCGGTAGTGGAAGATTTTGCCGAGCTTGCCGGAGTCGATGATCTGCTTGGCCAGCGTGACGGCGGGCACGCGGCGGTAGTTGTACCACACCGTGTTCGGGACTTTGGCTTCCTCGATCACCTTCACCATCTCCTCGCCTTGCGGCCCGTCGAGCGCGAGGGGCTTTTCGCAAAGAACCATCTTGCCGGCCTTCGCCGCGGCCATGGCGATCTCGGCGTGGCTGTCATTCGGGGTGCAAATGTCGATCGCGTCGATGTCCTTGCGTTCGATGAGCTTCTTCCAATCCGTCTCGGTGCTCTCAAAGCCCCAGTTATCGGCGTAAGCCTTCACCTTGGCCTCATCGCGACCGCAAGCGGCCTTGAGCACCGGCACGAGCGGCGTGTTAAAAAAGTTTGCGGCGTTGTGATAAGCGTTCGCGTGCGTGCGGCCCATGAAGCCGTAGCCGACGATGCCGATATTCAGAGGTTTCTTGCTGTGCATAGGTGTGGGATCTCCCGGAAAGGGGGCGGATTGCAGCAAAGAGCGCGGGCAGGCGCAAGGGGAAGAAGAATGCGGCCCCTTGGGAAGGGAGAGTTCCAAAAGACCAAACACAAAAAACTAAACACTAAAAACTAACCGAGCCTGCGCTCCCCAATAAATGGGACAGTTCGATTTTAGTGTTTAGTGTTTAGTCTTTCCTTTGATCGTTTTCGCCGCGTCGCCGCCGCGCGCAGAGCGCAATCCCCGCAACCAGCAAGACCGTGGTCCCCGGCTCCGGAACGGCCGTGAGCACTACGTCGTTGCCGCTGCTGCCGTCGTAGCGGATTTCAAAAATCTGCTCAAAGCCGCCGTCGGCGACCGTGAATTGCTCGGAGTTCTCGAGCACGTTCCCTTTGTAAACGAATCGTCCACCACCGCCGATCGCCCCCAATCCACTGTTGAGCACGAGCGTGAAGGGGTCGGCGAAAGCGGGTTGGAATCCGAGACCCAGTTCGAGGTTCACCAGCCCGCTTAGGGCAAACGTGTCGACCACCTCGATCTGGTCATACCCCGTTCCCGCGACCGTGCCGTTCAGATCGAACGCGAAGGTCGCGCCCGCTTGCGCCGTCACCAATCCGGCCAGGATTTTCCCCACTTCGTCACCCGGCGTCACGGCACCACCCCCAGCGATCGTGATCACCCCCACCACGCCACTGCCCGACAATGTGCCGCTGTTCTGAACCGCGAGGGACCCGCGAATCTCTCCCTGCTCGCTCAAAGCCACTTCGCCACCAGCGATGGTAAAGAGTCCCGAGGGAGCATTTCGGTTCGTAAGCGTCAGCCGGCCTGGCCCGTTTTTGACCACGTTCAACGCGCCCTCGATTGAACCTCGAAATACCGTGTCGGTCGATTGGTTGATCGTAAAATCGCGGACCGCGACCGCGGTATTGGTGATGGTAGTCCCGTCTACTCCGCTCAACGAGGCCACCGTCTGATTGAAGCTCGTGCCACTGCGATTTTGGAAGTTCAGGTCGCCGCCGCTGAGCACGAGCGAAGTGGTCGCAGGCAGCGCCCCAGTAGCGCCGAGCCACGTGGTTCCGCTGACGAGTTCCGTTCGCCCGGTGTAGGTATTCGTCCCCAGCAGGAGGAGGTTTGCCTCTCCCACCATGAATAGGTTGCTGGGCGCGGTTTCCGAGATCGATCCGAGCGCGAGGTCCGAGCGGAAGCTGAATCCCGATTGATTCATTTGCGGCGCAAAGCCCACGTCACCACCCGTCATCGTTACGGAGGAGAATTGCACCCCTTGCGTCGGAGTCGTCCCTTCGCTGCCGTTCTTGTTAACCGCCGCAATCTGCCCGCCGCCGATTCGCAGGTTACCCATGGCGATCCGCGAACCAACCGGCGCAATCGGCTGTCCCAAGTTGCTCGGATCCGTCACTGGTCCAAAATTGACGACTCCGGAGCCGAGGACCTCCACATCGTTCCCAATCACGGTGTCACCGGCGAAATTGTTCCGCAGGTTCAGCTGCGAAAACGTGCCGCGCCTGTCGCTCTGCAGCGTTCCGGCATTCATCACGATCTTTGCGGATCCAGCGGGGCTGAACGGGCCTGCGACCGAAGACTGCAACTCCATTTTCACGCCCTGCTGCAGCGTGATCGTCCCCGTGAAATCACTCGGGACAGTGCCGCGCAATCGCATGCCTTGGTTTCGGTCCGCGCCTTCGCCATTCGGGCTCGGCTGCACCAGGAGGTCGCCGCTGCCGCGGAGCCGACCGTGGATCACCACCTCGCTATCGCGCATGAGATCCTCGGGATCGGCAATAAGGATCATCGAAGAGGTGCCTGCGGTTGCCGTCAGATCGCCAGTGACCGCCGGCTCTTCGAAGCGCGAGCCGAGCGTGCCGCCAGCGAGCACAATCGGAGCGCTGATCGTTTCATCCGCGACCAAAGTGCCGCCGAGATTCACCGTGATCGTGCCGACCGTGGCCGCCGTGGGACTCGCAATTCGCAGGAAACCTTCATTCACCAGCGTTCCGCCGGTGATAGAGTTCGTTCCGCCCAGCGCCAGGCTGCCGGCTCCAAGCTTGGTCAGGACGCCCGTGGTTGAGATGTTGCCATCGTAACGCGTTTTGGTCGATTGCGTCACCTGGAGCGCGCCTCCGCCGAGCGCAATGGCTCCGCCGGTTCCGCCAAGGCTGTTCACGGAGAGAGCCGCTCCGCCAGTCATGACGTTTCCGCTCGAATTCAGGGCGCCGAGCGAGTGCGGGATTGCGTTAAGATCAAGCGTGCCGCCCGTGAGGGTCACGCCGGTGTTCGCGGGAATCGCGCCGGGCACACCGGCGCGCAGCGTCCCCTCGCGGATCGTAATTCCACCGGGCAGCGCGTTTGTGCCGCCGAGCACGAGAGTGCCGGGGCCGGCCTTGTCCAAGCCGCCATTGGTGATCGCTCCAGTAATGGTGAGTTCCGGACTCGTGCCGACACCCACATTCACCTCTCGAACTCCGCCCGCGAAATCGATCGGCTGAGCCAGGGTGAGCGGCGCACCGGTTTTCGTGATCTTGTTCTCCAGCACCAGCGCGGCCTGGAAGCTCGTCGCGTCCTGCAAGCGAACGTTGCGCGCGGTGAGCGGCGCGCTGGCCACAAGGCTTCCGGCCACAGTCAGATCGTCGATCCTTTCCGCCGCGCCCAAGTTTAGCTGCGCGCCACTGGAGACCACCACGCGACCGATATCCGGGATCGAATCGGCAACCGTGGTTTGCAGCAAGCCCTGTTGCACCAGGATGCCACCTTCGAAACTCGCCGGACCGCTCAGCGTCAATGTGCCGGTGCCTGTCTTGATCAGCTCACCTGTGCCGGCAAACGCCCCAGCGAGGCTCGACGTGAGGGTGTAGCCGCTGGCGGTATTTACCTGCACCGAGGCGGGCTCGAGGTCTCCACCAGTGAGCGACACATTATGCGAGCCGGTCGCGGAGTCATCGAAGACCAGTCGGTCGCCGTTCATGAACACCGTCGGCGATGTCCAATTCTGGGCGGTAAAGTTCCACTGGTTGCTCGCGTCTCCCTTCCACGTGAGATTTCGCCCGCTCACGTACGAGAACCAGACTTCTCCTGGCCGCGTATAGCTGACGACGTGCGATGCGGGCACGCCAGTGACACTGCCAAACGTTCCCGTGCTCGTGTCGGCCAAGACGACTCTGTAGTTGCGCGGGCCAAGGACGGTTCCCGCTGGCACGGTGAGTTGGCTGGTGGCTCCCAGGACCAGGTCACCAACGACGCGGAGCACGTCGGTGGCTGCTGCGTGTCCTTCGACCTCCAACCCTCCGGACAAATTGAGCCGCTCCACAGTGAGCGTGCCGACGTCCGCCATGCCCGGCGCGATTTTGCCTCCGATGGAGACGTTCAATCCCCCCCCGGTGAGCACGGTGCCTTTGCCGTGCAACGTGCCGAGCCCCGCTGATACGGTAGCCGGACCAAAAGAGAATGGCGCACTCCCGAGGTCGACCGTGGCGCCCGCATCCACCGCCAGGTTGTGCTGGAACGAGGAAAGCGCCGCGAGGTTCACGTCAACGCCGCTTGGATTGTGATCCGTCACGCGCAGCCCAACCGGCGCAGCCGCCCCCCATTCGCCCCCTGCTGGAAAGTTCCACCCCTGACCCGTCGGGGCCGCCGTCAGGTAGCCTCCGCTGCCGGTTAGGGCCGCCAGCCGGGGGCCCGTGAGGTAAGCGGCGATCTTCGTGGCATTCGGCGTGGGATCCGGAATCGCCGGTCCCCCACGCACGCCTGTTGCGCTGAACGAAGAATCCGGCCTTGCGTTGGCCTCCACACGAAGCCCGCCGAAACCCGAACCATTGATGATGATTTGGTGAGAAGGCTGGGCCACCAATCCGCCAAATGGCCGAACACCGGTCAAAAGAATGATGCCCGAAGCGGCCGTCGGAACGGGCGCCGGAACCCCGGAAGCGATCGTTCCACCGGCTGCCGGTGCCGGCAAGCGGATGTCCAACACCGCTTCGTCGAGCGTGGATCCCATCCCCTCGATGGGCCCGTGCAGCGTGATGTCGCCGACATTCGCCATCATGCTGCTCGATGGTGAGAAATTCGTGATCGACTGAGCAATCCTAAGGACGCCTCCAGCCTGTAGCACCGCACGCCCATCCAGATACACGCCATTCTGAGTGCTCTGATCCGGACGAATTCTCGCATCGAATATGCCCTCCGCGCCTTTCTCGATGGTTAGTCCTACGCCTCCATTCGTCCCTAGCCACAGAACGTTTTGTCCAGGTCCGCCAACTGTCGGAAGGAGAATGGTGTCTGTTAGGTAGTTCGAGTTCGAAGTGGGGCGACCAGAAAACGCAACTCGCGCTGGGTGTCCGCTCGCAACACCAGCCAGGGTGATTCCCGCCAATCCGCCTGTGAGCCGCGACGATCCGTTCAGCGCTGCAACCTGGAGTGCATCCTCCAGTCGCAAACCTTGGTTGTAGGTCAGATCGGAGCGATTGACTGCCACTCTGCCGGAGTCCAACTTGGTCCCCGGGTTAATAAGTCCGAGAGGGCCTGAAGTCGGATCTCCTCCAGCGACTCCCCGATAAGTAACCGCAGCATCGAAACTCCTGGTGATCGCAGGATTGCCAGTGGTGAAGATGCCGGCTTGGGCGAGCGCGCCATTGGTTAGTTCGAACCGAGCGGGACCCGTGCCGTTAAAGCTCCCCACTCGGAGCGCATTCTGGTTTACGGGCCAATCTCCCGTCGCTGTCCCGTAGGTGGGCAAGCCGAGTTGGCCGCCGTTGAACTTCACCACGGCAGCCGCGGAATTATCTAACTGCAGGGCGATGCTGCCCCCGTTGTTCGCCGCGGAAATGCCAATCGTTCCTCCGTGGCTGGCGGGAACAGATGGATTCGAATTCGTGAGATCCAGCACGCCGCCAGCAGGGCCGAACTTCAGACTGAAATTGCCGAACTCAAAATAGCCTCCCGCGGAAGTAACCCCTTTGGTCGAGACCTTGATGGTTCCTCCATCGATCATGACCTCATTCTGATTAACAACGCCTAGCAGCCCGGACGTCGTGCTTCGATTGAGAGAAGTCGGCCCGGACGCCGCCAGCAACTCGAGTGAGCTGCCCGTTCCCACCGTCACCCCTCCTTTGAAGGTGTTGTTGATATTCGAGAGACGCCATTGCGCCGCGGTAAAATTGAGCCCCTGCTCCACTGCAACCACGCCAGGAATATTTACCAATCCCGTCCCCGTTCCTCCGAATTGCAACGTGTCGCTCCCCTCGAGCTTCATATCCACGTCGAACGCCCCGCTGCCATTTTGGAGGATCGAGGCGAGCGCGGCACCGTTATTGGAGAAGCTAAGAGTGCTTGGGCCGGCCGCCGTCAGCGTTTCCGCCACCGAAGCGGAACTTTGGAAAATCAGCCGATTGAGTACAAACGCAGGGCCAATATTGTGCGTGGACGTGTAAGACGTTGCTCCGGAACCTTCGAAGACCAGCGACGTTGCGGGGTCGCTCAGCGGGACAGTGTTCACGTCCCAATTTGCAGGGGCCGCCCATGAGCCAGTCCCGCCAGCCCAGATCCACGTCGCAGCCTCGCCGCGAAGAGCGCACAGAGACAGCGCCGCGACTAGCAATTGGCCAGAGTACGCCGTTTTTACGCAGGTGAAGGTACGCAAACTCATTCAAATGGCAGGTCAGGGTGGGGCGGCGGCAAAGTGGCAAAGATTGAACTATTTGCCACTCCCAATCGCCATGGTACGGATTTGGAAGATTTTAAACCTGTTAAATATCTTCACGCGTGACTCGGCAAACCGGTCGTAACGGACGACGGTCCGTGAGGTCGCGAGGTGCGCGACTTGCCACGGAACAAAACCCGAGTAGTTTTGCATGCGGACGGCCGGCAGCCGCTCGCGGGCTCGCTCCGCGGGAGGAAAGTCCGGACACCACACAGGCAGCAGGCCGCGGAAAAGCCGCGGGCGTTTTCGGCGAAAGCTGAGGGCGACAGACAGTGTCACAGAGAATATACCGCCCGGCGGCGCTTTGCGTCATCGGGTAAGGGTGAAAAGGCGGGGTAAGAGCCCACCGCCCGGCGCG
>CBHXZU010000046.1:0-15229 GCA_966125105.1 uncultured Prosthecobacter sp. | reverse complement strand
AGGCCCGGATCGATGCCCTCGAGTTCGCCGCCAACCGCCGCAATCGCGGGCTCGGTTCCCAGATCGCCACGAACACCTCCCTGCGCATCGCCGCCCGCAATGCCATGGACCAGGTCCGCATCCTCGACGGCATCCTGAGATTCACCCTCAAAGCAAAACCCGGCCTCCTCGCCGCATGGAAGTCCGCCATGCGCCTGCGCCGCGGCAACAAGTCGGCGCAGCCCGCCCCCGCCAGCGAAACGCCAGTTCCCGCCGCGTCACCGGCAAAGCGGCTCCCAAATGATGTGCCGCCCATCGCGAAAGCCGGGAGGGATTCTGCTCCATCCCCAGAAAGTATTCATGCAAGTAGCCCACTGGACCCCGCCGACGCAGGCCCTCGCATGTGACGGGCAATCACGCGGCTCGCGCAAAAAATTGCGATAAAAAGGCAAAGAACTCTTGCGCGATTTGGCCGAATTGCTATCTACGCCGCCCCACGAAAAAGCTCGGGTGGTGGAATTGGCAGACACGTACGTTTGAGGGGCGTATGGCGAAAGCCGTGCGGGTTCAAGTCCCGCCCCGAGCACCATTTCCAAAATCGCTTGGAAATGTCGCATGAGGTCAATGCATTCAGGGAATTGCGAAGATCCGAATCTCCCAAGGTTTTCATCCGCTCGGGGTCTGAATGAAACCGCGATTTCTTCCCTCCCAGTCCTCCTCATGCACAGCCGATCACTTTCCCGACCCATGATCACCTTGCGCGCGTTATTTCTCTCGTTCGCGATCCTCGCATCGTCGTTGATGGCGCGCGCGCAGAATCCGCAGAATACGCAAGGCAGCCTCGCGCCAGCGGAAGCTCCGAAAATCTCGATCGAACGCCATCTCACGCTGTCTCCGAACCAAGGGAATCCACGGAATAGCGAAGGTGATTTCATCCGCCGGAAGGATGGCCGTTGGCTCTTCATCTATACACATTTCACCGCGAGCGCGAGCGATCACGCGAAGGCCCATCTCGCGTCGCGGGAATCTGCGGACGGAGGCAGAACCTGGACCAACGAGGACAAGATGGTGATTCCAAATGAAGGGGGATTCAACGTCATGTCGGTTTCACTGCTGCGCCTTCAATCGGGGGCGATGGCCCTGTTCTATCTGCGTAAAAATTCCCTTCAGGATTGCCGCCCAGTAATGCGGATCTCGAATGACGAAGGGGAAACCTGGGGCGAGCCGAGGGAATGCATCACGGAGCAGATCGGGTATTACGTGCTGAACAACAGCCGGGTCATCCAACTCGCCGGCGGACGCCTGGTTGTCCCGACGTCGCTTCACAGCTTCGAGAAGGGCCGCCTGCTACCGGGGAAGATCGTCGTCCATTATTCTGATGATGAAGGGAAAACATGGAGGCGCAGCGACTCGGTGCTCCAAGCCGATGCTTCTGGCACGCGGATCAACTTCATGGAACCTGGAGTCGTCGCGCTGGATCCGAATCGGATCCTCATGACCATCCGCTCGAAACTGGGGCACCAGTATTTCAGCGAGTCGAACGACGCCGGCGCGACTTGGTCCATCCCCGCGCAAAGTCCACTCTTCTCGCCCGAATCACCAGCGACGGTGAAGCAGATTCCCTCTACCGGCGATCTGTTGGCCGTTTGGAATGATCATTCGCGCGAGTCCGAGGCGACTCGCCGTTCTCCGCAACCGATCCGCTCGCCTTACGCCGCTGCAATTTCAAAAGACGGCGGGAAAACCTGGCTTCCATCAAAGCTGCTCGAGGATCAACCCGATCACGGCTATTGCTATACCGCCATCGCATTCGAAGGAGATCGCGTCCTGCTCGGGTATTGCGCCCATGCGTCGCGCTACGGGTTGGAAACGACACAGATCAGTTCGTTTCAAATCCAGGACCTGTACCGCTGATCGGGTAGTCCTGGTAGCCGCGAGTGAGGACCGGGACCAGGGATTCCGCGCCGAGGTCCTCTGGCGCAAAATCGTTTTGAGCAGCTCATATTTTGGCACTCGACTTCCCGATGCTTGCAAACTAAGGGCTGCACTATCGGCAACGTCTTCCCTAGAGCACTCTGAGTCCGTCCCAACGTCCCGGGCGCTCGCCCGTTGCCTTAACCCGTCTGTTCTTCCTCATGAACGTCAAGCGCACCCGTATCCTCACGCGTGGCATCGTCACGCTTCTCGCCGCCCTCAGCCTCAAAGACCAAAGTCACGCCGTCGATGGCACCTGGATACTCCTGGCTTCCGGGAACGGAAGCGGATCCTGGCCGACCACGGCAAACTGGAACGGCGGAACCGTCGCATCGGGCATCGATGCGCTTGCGGACTTCTCCACGCTGAATATTACCGCGACCTCCACGGTGACGCTCGACGGCGCTCGCACGGTCGGAACACTGAAGTTTGGAGATGCGACGACGTCCAGCAGCAGTTGGGTTCTGAATACTGGATCTGGAGGCCCGTTGACGATGGATGTGACGACTGGCCAGGCGACGATCAACGTGGTCAATCAGACCGCGACCATCGGTGCGGTGCTGGCTGGAACTGATGGGATCAATGTGACGGGCAATGCGTCCGGAACATCAGGAACGGTGATCTTCAACGCAGCGAATACCTTTAGCGGCGGCCTGACGATCACCGGGGCAATTGCGCAAATGAATAACGCCACCGGAGCCGGCGCAAACACCATCACGGTTGCGGCTTCCACTAATACGGCATCGGCAAACAAGCTCGCGATCAATGGTGGCGTTACCATCGCCAATAACGTCATCATCAATGCCGGCGCGTCGCCACTCGCGGGGCAAGGGGCAGTGCAATCGGTCGGCACGGGGCAAGGGACGGTTAACGGCACGATCACGATCAATGGCTCCACCGCGAATGGCGGGCATTTCGTCGGTGGCACTGCGGTGGGAAATGAACTCGTGCTGGGTGGAGCGATCACTTCCAGCGTGGGCGTAGTGCAACGGGAAGGCCGCGTGATTTACCGGGGGACGGGCAGTTCCTTTACCACACTGACCTCGACGGGCGGCGTGATCATTGGGGCGAATAATGCGTTGCCCACGGGGCTCGCCCTCACGCTTTCGAATACTGCGGGCGGTTCGGCAGGTCTCTTCGATCTGAATAATTTCAATCAGACCGTTGCCAGCATCAACGTTGTGGGAGGAAGCCTGACGACTATCCAGACCGGCACCGGCGTGCTCACATTAAACGGCAACTTTACCAGCGCGCTGAACTTCACGCATGTTTTCAACGGAAACGTGAATCTCGGCGGCGGAACGCGCGCGTTCACCATCAATGACGGCACGAATGCCGTCGATCTCCAGGCGGGGGCGGCGTTCTCGAACGGCAACATCACCAAAGTTGGCGCAGGCACGATGGTGATGAATGGCATCAGCGCCGCCGACGTCGCGGTGAATGCCGGCGGATTGGGTGGCACAGGCAGCGTGGGGGCGCTTGCGGTCAACGCGGGAACCACCTTGTTCGCAGCGACGCCGACCAGCACCGGAACTCTCACCAGTAACGCGCTGACCTTTGGAACTGGTGCCACGACGGTGCGCATGGACTTGGGCGCCACAAACGACTTGGTAGCGACGGGGGCGCTCGTGACAAACGGCACGACCACATTCAACATCAACCAGTTTGGTGGGATCATTACCGGCCAGCGCAATTTGATCACCTACACGGGAGTGAGCCCGGGACTTACTGGGTTTGCTCTCGCGCCATTTGGTCACGCCACGGCGAGCTTGGTGGATACCGGAACCGCCATCGCGGTAAACGTGACGGCGAATGACCGTGTGATCTGGGACGGCACGAACTCAACGACCTGGGCAACCGGGGCCAGCGGCAACTGGAAGTTGCAGTCAAACTCTGCTGCGACGGACTACATCGAGAACGACGAGGTTATCTTCCAGGACAATCCGTTAAACAACACAGTGAACCTCACTGCTAACGTCACGCCGGCGGCCGTCACGTTTAATAACGCGACTACCAATTACACACTGAGTGGAACGGGCGGAATCGGCGGCATGGCGAGTATTACGAAGACTGGTGCCGGGACTGTTACGATCAGCACTCCAAACACGTACAACGGCACGACAACGATCAATGAGGGCACGCTTACCCTCGATCTGACTACCGGCACGTTGACGAACACGAGCGTCGTTGCCGTGGCGCCGTCCGCTACTTTCCAGATGATCCGCCAAAACGCGGACTTCGCATTCGCTCAGCCCATCAGCGGGTCGGGCACAGTGGTGCTGGATCCAAATAGCGGCGGCACGGCCGGATCGCGCACGGTGACCCTGACCGGCAACAACAGCGGTTTCACCGGTTTGTGGAAACTCTCGCCAAACTCGGGAGGCGGTGGAGGCACGGCAAACGGCACGTTCCGGTTGCAACAGCCCTCTGTGGCAGCTCTCGGCAGCGCGGCGGTGCAGGTGGATAGCGGAGGCCAACTCTGGTTTGGTGGAAATACATACGCAAACGACGTGACGATTTCCGGGACTGGGTATTCCGAGACGAGTGGTGGCACACCAATCGGGCTCGCCGCAACCGCGACAAACGGCGTTTACGTGGGAACCGGCACGCCACTCTTTACCTACGGGGGAATTGGCGCGCTGCGACTCGATGGAAACGCAAACGTGAGCGGCGACGTGACGCTCGTCGGAAACGCCAAGGTGATGGCGTTCAATAGTTCTGCCACCATCTCGGGAGCGATTACCTCGACGGCCAATGACACCCTGGTCATTAGCGGCGGCACTGGAACGACGGCGGATACCGTCATCCTCACTGGTAACAACTCCTATGGAAAAACGCTGGTGAACGGCGGTTCCGGCACCACTTCCGTGACCCACACCCTGCAGATCGGAAACAACGGCACCTCCGGCACTCCCGGCACTGGCGAGATTGTTCTCTTCGCGGAAAACGCGGCCACGGCTCGCATCGATTTCCGGCGTTCGGATGGGCTTGTTCTAACCAATAATCAGAACATTACCGCGGGAGCGGCAACCTCCGCGAACCTGCCGCGCGCGATCGTGATGGTAAACTCGACTGGATCGGGTCTTACGCTGAACAACACGAATATCGATCTCTCTGACGGCACCAACGGCGGCGCGATCCATGTGGCGGGCATCGGTGGTACGGCCGGCATTAGCGGCGCAATCTTCAATATTACCGGATCGAGCACGGTCGATACCGGCTATTTCACGGTGGGCGACGCGGCAAATATGATTGGCACGGTGAACCAGTCCGGCACATCGAGCGTGAGCTGGCTCAGCACGCTGCGGATCGGCCATTACCCCACGGAGACGAGTTCCTATAACATCTCCGGGGGCAGCCTGACGGCGCTGGGCACGCCCACGCAATACCCCTTCCAGACCGTCAGTCCCCAGGAAACCAACGGCGGTATCTATGTTGGTATCGACGGCACGGGCAACTTCACCCAGACGGGCGGTATAGTTACGACCAACTTCATCGTCCTGGACAATCGTGGTGACACCGTTGCGGGCGCAAATACCCCAACCGGCATCGATACACTCCAGCTCAATGGGGGCACCCTGGTTTTGAAGCACGCGCACGGCATCATCAGCCGCAATGCGTCCACGGCCATCAACTTCAACGGCGGCACGATCCAGGCGGCAGCTGGAATCAATCCGGCGCTCGATTCCAACAGGATCACCGTCCAATCCGGCGGCGTGACCCTCGACACAAACGGAGGGAATACCTTCAATCTCTATGGGCCGCTCGCGGGCACCGGCACCGTTGCGCTGACAAATAGCACCGCGACCGGAAACGGCGTCCTCAATCTCGTGGATGGCACGGCGACCGCGACCGCTGCGGGCGGCACGATGCCGGGTGGCTCACTCGGCACGGCCTCGATTATCATCGGCCCGAACACGACGCTGCAAGCCAGCCGGACCACCGGCGTGGATACCTGGGCTGGAAACATCGCTGGCGTAGGTAACTTGGTAAAGCAGGGGACTGGAACCGTGATCCTCACGGGAAACGCAGCCGGCTTTGCCGGAAGCACGACCGTCAGCGGGGGACGCCTCGACTTGCCGGCGACATTTGGGTCAACAGCAGTCACCGTCGCCGACGGCGCCGCTCTTGGTGGCGAGCCTGTTGTTTCGGCTGTTGTTCTCGGCGCATCGACGGGAAGCACGCTCTTCATCAATCCATCAACGGCGGGCGCGCTGACGACGCCGAGCCTGACTCTCGCAGGGACGACAAGCGTGGATTTTTCCGCGCCAACGGCAGCCGCCGGCACGGGGAACGTCACAGTATTGAATTACACCGCTCTAACGGGGACCCCGAACTTCGCGCTGGCGAATGCGGCGAATTACCGGTCTGGCGCGGCGTTCGACACGAGCGTTGCCGGCACGGTTACTTTGACGGGTCTCACAACAAAGGAATTAACGTGGACCGGAGCCACGAGTGCGACGTGGGACGTAAATGCCACGACAAACTGGAACGACACTGTGCCGGCGGCGGAGAAGTTCTTCACGGGTGATCGCGTTACATTTGGAGATGGCCCCACGCAGACTGCCGTAACCGTAACCAGCGGCGTCACGCCATGGCGGACCACGGTCAACTCAGCAACAGCCGCTTACACGCTTACTTCCACGGCAAACGGGATTGCTGGTCCGGGAAATCTTGAAAAATCGGGCGCCAGTACCCTCACTCTCTCCGGACCGAATACGTACAGTGGAAAGACGATCCTCTCGGGTGGCGCGATTGCGAGCACGACTCTTGCGACCAGCCTCGGTAATGGCTCAACCACAAACACGATCGAGTTGAGCGGCGGCGCTCGATTGAGTGATACAGGGGCGGTCGCGCTTGATCTCGGCGCCAATCGCAACATCATCGTCGGCACTGGCGGTGGTTCGATTTCGCACAACAACGCGACCGCTGCGACCATCACCATCCCGGGGAAGCTGATCGGCAGCGGCGCTAATAATCTCTCCTTCCACACCCAGGCAGCGGGTGGCGGCACGTATGTGCTCACCGGCGATAACTCCGGGTATACCGGCACGCTGTCGGTCGACGCGCAGAGCACCGGTCTCACGACGCTGCGGATCGGCACACCGCAGGCGGCGCCTGCCGGCGGATCGATCGCGCTCAATTATCCAGCCGCCGGGGTGAATGGCAATGCAGGCACGCTCGATTTGGTCGGCGTCTCGATTCCCGGTGCGGTGAGCGTGAATATGAGCGCGTTCTTGAATGGCGCGATCAGCCTTCGCTCACAAATTACGGGCTCCGGCGCATCCACGGTTAACGGACCGGTGTTGCTGACGGGCAACGCAGGTTCCGTCGTTCAGATGTCGCCGGCATCTGGAGGCTCGCTCACCTTTAACGGCAACATTGGCGAAGCTGCCCCGGGGTCCTTCGGCACCGCAGCGACCAGGGCGACATTGTTTTTCCGAGGCGCGGGAAACACGACGATTAACGGCACGATCAACCTTCCGACCGGGAACGTGATTCGGGTGGATGACACCGGCATCACGACGATCAATTCCACGGGCAATGTGTGGGCGCAGACCGAAGTCCGCAGCTCGAGCACGCTGCGGATCGGAACTGACGACGCGTTGGCCACGAACGCGCCGCTGCTCATCGGCCAGGCGTCGGATGCGGGCAACTCCAACTTCGATCTGAACGGGTTCAATCAGACGGTCGCCGGTCTCAACTACGTCGCCGGCAACGGCGCGAATAGCCGCGGAATCAGCAACTCGAAGCCAACACTTTCGACGCTGACGATCAATAACACTGCCGCCTTTACCTACGGCAACGGCGGCGGCACCAATCCTGCGGGTAACATCACCGGAAACGTCGCGATCGTGAAGAACGGCGCCGGGACCCAAACCTTGGCCGGCGCGACCAATAGTTACACGGGCAACGTCACCGTTAACGCTGGCACACTTGTCGCGGGTGGAAATGCGGCGAGCACGGCTCTGGGCAGTCCGACCACTGCGGGTCGTGCGGTGACCGTAAACAATAGCGGCACCACGCTCAGCCTCGCTACGAACAACGTGTTCGGTAATGGGGTCGGGAATGCGAATCTCCCCGCCGTTACGCTCAACGCTGGCACGACGCTCACGAGCACGCGTTACAACGTCCTAGGACCTGTCACGCTCAATGGAGCGACGTTGACCCAATCGACGACTGATTCAGGAACTTTTGAAGGCTACCAATTCAAAGGAGCCATCACGGTCGGCGGCACTGCGGCTTCCACAATCTCCACCGGAAACAGCAAGGCCAACCACTTGGACGCGAATACCGTGTTCACGGTCGCAAACGCAACGGGCGATGCTACGGCCGACCTGACCGTCGGCGCGCCGCTGCGCAACCAATCCAATGACTTTGCCAGCGCGGCCGGTGGACTCACCAAGGAAGGCGTCGGCACCTTGGTGTTGAGCGCCATCAACACTTATACGGGTGCGACCGTGGTAAACGACGGAACACTGTTCGTCAGTGGCAGCATCAGCGGCAGCACCACAACGCTGAATGCTGGTGCTGTGCTTGGCGGGACAGGCACCTTGGGCGCCTTGAATGTCGTGGGCGGCACCATCGAACCAGGTGCGAGCCCCGGAACGCTTGCCACCGGCGCGCTGTCTTTGAGCGGAAGCTCAACCTTGAAATTCGAGCTCGCGCAAGCCGGTGTAGTCGGCGGCGGGATAAACGATCTGATTACCGTGACTGGAGGCCTGACCCTCGACGGCACGCTGCAGGTCACCGAGATGCTCGGATTTGGGGCGGGCACGTATCGGCTGTTCGATTACTCCGGCGCGCTCACGAACAACGGACTCGATCTCACGACCGGGTTCCTCGCAGCTCACCCAGGTTCCTTCGTCGACGTGAATACAGCGAACCAGGTGAACCTCGTCGTCGTTCCCGAACCCAGCGCAATGGTGGCATTGCTCGGCGGTTGCGGCGTTCTGCTCAGCGTCCGCCGCGGTCGTCGGCTTGAGGATTCGATCTCCTGATACAATAGGCCGAAGGCCCAGTCGCAAGCTAACGCAGCAACTGCTGTTTTGGGAGGAAGCGCGTTCCTTTTTTGAGCGATGGACGGCTCCGTGCGATGCCGACGCATTGGCGTGCCGAAGGCCCCAACCGCAAGCCGGCCAGCAACTGTGTTTTCGTATTCGGTTTTCAAAGGCAGGGTCACGATAAGCCATCCTGACCGAGTGTAACGAGGAAAGCCTCAGCGAAGACAGCCGAAGCCAACGCCCCCGAGCCTTCACCGCAACTTCTTCACTGGCGTCTGCCGCGGCGGACCGAAGGCCCAACGACAAGCTAGCCCAGGGCAGAGCGAAGGATGAGCGATGCCCCACTGCCATTAAGTTAAGCCAGGAAGTTGGGTGATAAAGTGGGTCGTCCTGAGGGAGCTTCAAGCGACTGAAGGACCCCGCTCCACTCGCGGACAGGGAATTAATTTCAAAGGCCTTCTCTGGGTAACGTTGTCCACCGGAACTCGCGCGGGGTCCTTCACTGCGCAGCTCGTTCCTCGCTGACTTCGTTCAGATGACCCACTTTTTAACGTCTCGATCTCGCTTAACTTAATGGCAGTGGAGCGACGCCCTGGGTAAGGCGTCAAGCCATCCAGAGCGCCGTAGGTGGCGATACAACGGCGCCGCACTCGGATACCGATTTGACAAACGCTCTACAGCTGGCTGCGCAACAGTCCTCCAATCGCTCCGGCAATCCTTTCCCGCGCGGGTCGATGCTCCCATTCATCTAGGGAAACCAATCGCGACCGGCCTTTGTCCTCTTCGAAAATGCGGAGCTGTTCGCTCGCGAAATCACAGTCCAGAATGTTGAGGTTTACCTCTTCGTTCAGTCGAAGCGAGCGGTCGTCGATGTTGGCCGAACCGACGGAACACCAGCATTCGTCTACAATGAGGTATTTGCAGTGCCATCGGGAGGGCTGATACTCGTAAAACTTTGCGCCGGCGCGGATCATTTCGCTCCAGCGATGGCGGCCGACTTTGCGGGCCAGGTGCTGATCGGTTTGCTCACCCGAGGCGATGATCTCCACGTCGACCCCGCGCCGACACGCTTCAGCGATGGATTGAATGATGAGATCATCGGGCAGGAAATAGGCATTCGCGATCCGGATGGAGCGCTGGGCGCAACCCAGGGAAAGGAGCAGCATGATACGGGCAGAGTCTGCTCCTTCCGTGGCGGAACTCTGGAACGCCTGGCAGCGTTGATTTCCGACAGGGTGGAGTTCGGGGAAATAGTCATCGCCAACGAGGACGCAGGCGCGCGTTTCCATCCAGTTCTCGTGGAAGGCTTGTTGCATCTGCGCAACGACTGGACCTTCGACGCGGTATTGCATGTCGCGCCAACGATGCGGTTGGTCGGCATTGCCATCCCAGTCATCAGAAATGCCAATTCCGCCAAGAAACCCGACCTTGCCGTCAATGATGAGCAGTTTGCGATGCGTGCGCTGGTTGATCTGCGTGAGGCCGTAGAGGCGGAAGATCTCGAGTTCGGCCGGTGAATTGCGGAGTAATTGCATGCTCGGCCCCCACAGTTCCGCGCAACCGATCGCATCCTGGAGAATATGGACTTTAACTCCCGCCGAAGCCCGCTCGCTTAGGGCCTGCGCAAATTGCATCGTCACCTTTCCTTCCGTCCAAACGAAGTTTTCGAAGGTGATTGAGCGCTTCGCACTCGAAATCGCCCGGAGCATCGCCGGAAAGATGTCACAGCCGTTGCAAAGGGGAGTCACGGAGTTCCCGTCGACAAGGGGAGGCCCGAAGAGATGGCTCACCGTCCGGGCGAACTCCGGATCTCCCGCAGCGAACCCCGGCTTGATGTCTTGTTTGATCTTCCTCTCTGAGAAGAAGAAGTTTCGGGCAAGAAAGATTCCAGCGGCCGCACCGAAGGCCGCCGTGATTACCCGATCTCGAAATCGGAGCGCGCCGGCATGGCTTCGATTCATACTGTCAGAGTATCCGCAGCGCTCGTAACGACGGTCTGCGTACGGCGTGAACGCGGAAATTTCAGAAAAGATGGCACGCAGGGAGAATCGGCCCACGCGCCACGAATGGTGGCGGCTATTTGCCCGAAGTCAGCCCGGCCCTCACGGAGGTCGTCAGCTCGTTATGAGCAAATGCGCGCCGATGGGCGCCTTAAGATGCGGGTTCCGCCTCTATGCGCGGGAGACGCCAAGGAAATGACGACGCAATCCGAGCTACAACGGCCTCAATTGACGCGCAGCAATTCGACCTCAAAGACGAGCGTGGAATTAGGAGGAATGGCGCCAGGATAGCCTTCGCGACCGTAAGCCAGGTCGGGCGGAATGGTCAGCTTTACCTTGTCGCCGACCTTCATGGTTGCGACGCCCAGGTCCCAGCCGCGGATCACATGTCCAGCGCCGAGAACAAAATCAAACGGCTCGCCGCGATCCACTGAACTGTCGAATTTTTCGCCGTCCGTGAAGCGGCCGGTATAATGCACCGAAACACGATCGCCTTTCTTCGGTGTGATTCCGTTGCCTTCGACGAGTTTCTCGATCTGCAATTCAGCGTCTGCCATTCGAACAGCTTCATTGCGACTCGGGTGGGCGTCAATGCCCGCAGTGCCCGCGAGTGCGGAGACAATGAGTGGCCAATTCCGTGGAAGCGCGCCCATTGCCGGTCGAGCAGCGCTTCCACGGGTAGTGGACTTATTCCAGGGGATAACCAGGGGACGGAGTACTGGGGAGTGCAGGGATGTCTATCCGAGGGAGAAAGTGAATGCCGACGGGTTCGAGCAGTGGCTTGCCTTCCCCTGCAAACCAAAGGCCGGCCCGTCGGCAAAGTTTTGCGCGATCAACTGCAAGCGTGCCGTGGTGTGCTTTTATGCCACTCACGAGAGCAGTTGTTTCACGACGCGGGCGGGCTCGACGCCGGTGAGCTTCACGTCGAGTCCCTGCACCTTGTAAGTGAAGCGCGAGTGATCGATGCCCATGCAGTGCATGATCGTGGCGTTTAGATCGTTCAGATGCACGGGGGAGTCGACGATGTTGTAGGAGTAATCGTCAGTTTCGCCGAGACTGATGCCAGGCTTCGTGCCTCCGCCCGCCATCCACATGCAGAAGTTTCGCGGATGATGATCCCGGCCATAGTTGTCCTTTGTAAGCGTGCCTTGCGAATAGACGGTGCGGCCGAATTCACCGCCCCAAATGACCAGGGTGCTATCGAGCAAGCCATGCGCCTTGAGATCTGCGATGAGCGCGCCAGTCCCTTGATCCGTGTCCTTGCATTGATTGCCGAGCTGTTTCGGGAGCTCGGAATGCTGATCCCATCCGCGATGCATGATTTGCACGACGCGGACACCACGCTCCACCAGCCGCCGAGCCATCAGCGCGCTGTGCGCAAAGGTGCCGGACTTCTTCACGTCCGGCCCGTAAAGATCGAGGACAGACTGCGGTTCTTTGCTGACGTCGACTAGCTCGGGAACGCTTGTCTGCATCCGGAACGCCATTTCGTATTGGGAAATGCGCGTCTGGATCTCCGGGTCGCCAATCTTCTCAAAACCGCGCTGGTTGAGTTTGCCCAGCGCGTCGAGCATGGCGCGGCGCTCGGTGCTCGCGAGTCCGTCCGGGTTCTGGAGATAAAGCACGGGATCTCCGGAGGCGCGAAGCGTCACTCCGCTGAACCGCGTCGGCAGAAACCCGCTGCCCCACATGCGGGAAAAAAGCGCCTGGGCATTGCTTCCGGTCGGAAACTGAGGGGTGAGGCAAACAAATGCCGGGAGATCGTTGTTCTCGCTGCCCAGGCCGTAGGCCAGCCAGGAACCAATGCTTGCGCGGCCCGGAATCTCCGCGCCCGTCATCACAAACGTGCACGCCGGATCATGGTTGATGGCCGTCGTGTGAATCGACTTGATGAGCGCGATATCGTCCACGACTTTCGCCGTGTGCGGCAGGAGTTCGCTTACCCAGCGTCCACATTTGCCATGCTGCGCGAAGGCAAACTTGGAAGGAGCCACCGGCAGCCTGCCCTGGCCGCTGGTCATCGTGGTGATGCGCTGGTCGCCCCGCACGCTCTTCGGCAGCTCTTCGTTGAAGCGCTTCTGCAGCTCGGGTTTGTAGTCCCACGTATCGAGCTGCGACGGCCCCCCATTCATGTGAAGGTAGATCACCGACTTTGCCTTCGGGGCGAAGTGGGGAAACCCGGGGAGCGGCGGGTGCACTCGCTTGTCGGTCGGCGAGGCACCTTCTGCAGTTGCGTGATTGCCTAGCAAGTGCGCGAGCGCGAGGCCGCCAAGGCGAAGCCCGGTGGTGCCGAAGAATTGGCGGCGCGTTTGCAGAAGTTGATGCTCGAAGATCGGATCCATGGCTTGGTGCAGGTCAGTTGCGCGTTACAGTCTCGTCCAGGTTCAGCACGAGGTTGGCGACTAGGGTCCAGGCCGCGAGGTCCGGTTCGGGTAGTCCGCCCTTCGGCTTCGATTCGCCCTGGCGGATAAACTTCCCTGCATTTTCCGGCACTTGGTTGAATGCAAGGAGGTGCTGGTTGAGCGCTCCGCGCACGATTTCGATCTCGTCCTTGCTGGGCCGGCGGGAAAGCACCGATCGATAAGCAAAGGCGATCCGCTCCTCTGGCGTTGTCCCGCCCTTTGTCATGATGGCTTCGGCAAAGGCGCGAGCCGCCTCGATGTGTTGCTCGTCATTCATCAACTGCAAGGCCTGCAGCGGTGTATTGCTGCGCTCACGAATGGTGCACGACTGTTCGCGTGAAGGCGCGTCGAAGTTCGCCATGAATGGCGGGGGCGCCGTGCGCTTGAGGAATGTATAAAGGCTGCGGCGGTAAAGCGCGGAGCCGCTATCGCGTTTGTAGAAGCGCGTGTTGCTTCCGCCGAAGCCGACCGGTTCCCAAATGTTCGCCGGCTGGTAGGGGCGCGTGCCTTTTCCCCCCATGGCCGGGTCGAGCAGACCAGAAACGGCCAGGGAATTGTCGCGGAGCTCTTCGGCATCGAGACGGAAGCGCGGGCCGCGGGCGAGGAGCCGGTTTTCCGGATCGCGCGCCCAGAGTTCGGGGGGAGCAATCGAAGACTGCCGGAAGGTCGCGCTGGTGACGAAGAAACGGACGAGCCGTTTCACATCCCACCCTGATTCGCGAAAAGAGACAGCCATCCAGTCGAGCAACTCGGGGTGGCTTGGCGGCTGGCCTTGCGAGCCGAAGTCGCCGGACGTCTTCACCAATCCAGTTCCGAAGAACTGCTGCCACAACCGATTCACTGTGACGCGGGCGGTGAGTGGGTGGTTGTCCGCCACCAGCCACTTGGCGAAATCGAGACGACTGGGGTTTTGCTTATTGGGGAGGGGAGGGAATGCTGAGGGAACGTCGCGAGTGACTTTGTCCTTTGGTTTATCGTAAGCGCCGCGATCCATCACGAAACTGTCGCGCGGCTTTTCGAGGTCCTTCATGATGAAGGTCGACGCGATCGTCTTGTCGAACTCTGCGCGCTCGCCCTTCACCTTCGCGACTTCTGCCTGGATCGGCCCGATTGCGCTCTTCGTAACCACGCACACATTCCCGAGGTAATAGTCGCGGATTTGCTTCTGCTGCCCCGCATTCCGCTTCTCGGGCGGAACGTTCTTGAGGATTTTGTTGAGCTCCGCGGGAAGCCCTTGCGTTTCCTTGCCGTCGCGGGACTTCAGCCAGGCGATCAGTGACTTCGAAGGATCGTTCGCGTCGTCTACACGCGAGGTCATCGTGAGCGCGTCAAAGAGCGCGGTGCCGCCATCGAGCGTGAAGGCGAATCCCGTGATCTTGTCTCCGGGCTTCAGCCCGACATTTTCGGCGCCAAACTCCAGCTTTGTCCACTTGCTTGCCGCGGGAAGCGGTCCGGCAACATAGCGCTCCGTGGAGTTGGGTTTGCCGAAACCGGGAATGGCCTTCGCATCGCCCCACATGGCGCGGTGACTCCATGCGCCGCTGTGGAATTGAATCATCACGGCTTTCGGGGGTTCGGCGGGATCGATGAGAACGTTTACCGCGAAACGAGCGCTGGGCGGCACTTCGATGGCGGGCGCGCCGCTGGAAAAATAATCCTGCGCGGTAGCCTTGCCACTGATGCGTAGCGCGCGTTTGCCGCTGACGGCGGGCGTTTCCGCCGGCTCAATCCACTCCATCGCGCGTCCTGCGGGATCGCTGGTCACGCTTGCGCCGGCGGGAAACGCGTCGTCAGCGAGTATCGTTTCCTTTTCGATGGCGGGTGGGAGGGGGCGGACATTCGAGGGATCGGAGTACGTGAGTTTGGCGAC
>CBHXZU010000045.1:0-15395 GCA_966125105.1 uncultured Prosthecobacter sp. | reverse complement strand
CAACCGATCCATCACAAACTTCTCCCCGCTAAAAGCCCGCTTCACAAACTCCCCCCAAACCGCATTTGGCTTGTAGCTCCAATCTTCCAGCATCGCCGGGCCGGCCTTGGGATGAAACGCAAACGCGGTCCAATGGAACTTGTGCTGCTGAATGAATCCCAGCATCGCGGGCACCCAGGTCACCGCGTCTTCCTGGTATTCCGCAGGCAGCCACTCCATTTTCTTCGCGCCGGCTCCGACTTCGCCCACGAGGATGGGATACTTATCCGCGACGATGAGGACCTTCTCCTGCCAGCCCTTCTTCCAAGGATAGATGTGCGTGGAGAGCACGATCCCGTTCCCGCCCTTGTCCTCGACTGCATAACCGTTCGCGATGCCCGAGAGATCGTACGCGTAGTCGAGCCCGCCAACGAGCACCACATTCTTCGCGCCGGTCTCGCGAACCGTATCGAGCAGCTTCTGCATGCCGATCGACTTCCGCGTTTCAGCAATCTTCGCCTTCTCCTCTGGCGAGAGGAATGCGTCCTCTTCGCCGGCCTTCTTCTTCTCCTGCACTTCGCCGCCGTTGCGCCACACTTCCCACGTCATCCCGTGCGGTTCGTTGAAAAGGTCGAAGATCACCGCGGGATGAGCTTTGTATTTAGCCGCTGCTTCTTTCCAAAAGTCTGCGTGCTCCTGGCGCGGCGCGCCAAATTGATGCAAGTCCAACAGCACGTACTTGCCGCGATTGGCGACGAGCGTGATCACGTCGTCTACCACCTTGCGATACGCCTCGCCGCCGTCCTTCTGTCCCGATCCACGGCCAAACCACCATTTCTGTCCGACAGGTAACCGAATGATATTCGCGCCCCACTGCTCGGTCGCGACTTTCGCCGCCTTCATCACCTGTTCACCGGTCGCGCTCCACTCGAGGCTCACCACATTCACGCCCTGCAGCCAAATTGGGTTACCGTCCTTCGTGAGCAGTTGCTTCCCCTTCACATGAAGTTCCTGCGGCCAATTGTCGCGTTGCGGCACTTCCGCCGGAATCTCCGACGCCTTGCGCTCCGCTTCCGCCTTTGCCTTCGCTTCGGCGAGCACATTGGCATCGGTCGGTTTCAATACGATGTCATCGATATCGAAAGTGCCTTTCTGCACTTGGAAGAGCGCAGGAATGAAATCGAGCGTCACCGCGCCTTCCGGCACCAGGAACGCCGTCTTTTTCTCCACCCACCCTTCCGTGCTCTTGCGCGCGTTCGGCGCGCCCGGGCCCCCCGGCAGCTTTTTCCCCGCCGCATCCTTGAAATCCATCATGATGCGGGCGTCGAACCACGGTTCCTTGCCGGGTTTCAGATCCGTGACGCGCTGGCGCCAGGTAAGTTCCAGCGCCCTGGCATCAGCCGGCATGTCGATGGTCCGAAAGAGCAGCACCGTTTCTCCCGGTGCCTCCGACTTCATGCGTATGAAGTGATTTGCTTCCTCCGCTTCCCAAGTCGCGCCTTTCGCCTTGCCCCAATCGTCAGGCCATTGATCTGCTTTTTTTTTATCCGCTTCGAAATCCCCGTTCGAAATCAAGTTGCCGCCCGCCGCGAGCGCCGCCGCCGCTTTCGCTCCGCGCGCCGCGGCTGCCTTGGCTTGTTTCTCCTTCTGCGCCGCTTCGTCCGCCTTCGCCTTTTCCTGTAATGGCGCGGGATCAGTCGCCTTGATCACGATGTCGTCGAGATCAAACGTGCCGCTCTCGACATTGAAAAGCGTGGGCATGAAATCAATCGTCTGCGCGCCTTGCGGCACGAGGAACTTCACGCTCTTCCCCACCCACCCGGCTGTGTCCTTCCCGGTGTTCGGAGCGGGCGCGCCTTTCAGCTTTTTCCCCTCGGCATCCTTGAAATCCATCATGATCCGCGCATCGAACCACGACTGCTTCCCCTTCTTGAGATTGCTCACCCGCATGCGGAACGTGAGTTCGATCGCCTTCACCGATTCTGGAATGCGCACCTGGTGATAGAGCATCACCATCTTTCCGGGCTCAGTGCTCGTAAGACGAAAGAAGTGATTCCCCTCCTCCGCTTCCCACGTCACACCCTCTTTTCCCTTCATCCATTTGTCCGGCCAGCCGTCGCCATCGCCATCGGCCTCGAGATTTCCATTCTCCTGAATCGTCGCGCCGGTTTCGGCCGCAGAGGCCACGAGCGGCAGGGCAAATGCCAGCGTGGTGAGGAGTGCGAACAGTGGTTTGCGCATGGGTGCGATTAAATGGAGTTCGACGATGAGTTTGAGGCAGCCTGGCGTCCACGCAATCTGCGCGCGCCGGTGAGGGCGGCAAGACCGCCAAGGAGCATTCCGCCCAAAGCCGGTTCTGGAATCGCCTGGAAGGAGAGCTGGTAGTCATTCCCCACCTGCGCGACCTGCGCGCTATAGTTCAGAGTGTCGTAGCCTGTGATCGCGGAGAACGCGAAGCCACTGGTGCTGACATTTTCGAACAGTGTGTAAATGGCTCCATAGTCCACCGAGCCGCCAAGCGTCAGGCTTGCCAATCCGCTCCCATCCAGCCAATCGCCTGCGATGCCAAAATGAACGCGATCCGCGTTCGCTGGCAGCACCGCGAGATCCAGAGCGAGGGTCGCGCCACCGCCGAAATCCAGTTTTCCAGCTCCGCTGAGTTCCACGGTCAGCACGCCATTCGCACCGACACCACCAGGCGCGAGCACGCCATCCAGCACCACGCTGCCGTCGAGAGCCGGTGCGATTGTCGCGGCGGCATCAGTGGAGATCGTTGCTCCGCTAAGCACGGTAACCAGCGACGTTCCATTGAGCGTCCCGCCGACGAGCAAGTTCCCCGCGTTCACATTGGTCGGCCCCGTGTAGGCGTTTGCCCCGAGCACCGCCAGTGTCCCGGCGCCGTTCTTGCTCAGTCCGCCGACCGTCACGCCGTTGTTTGTCAGCGCGGGAACAATCGTTAGATCCACATCCGCCGCACCGTTTCCGATGTCAAAAGTCCGAGTCCCGGCCAGCGCGATGTTCCCTTGGTTCGCCAGCGCAGTGTCAGAGGAACCGAAAGTCACCGTATTCGAGTTCATCGCATTGCCAGTGAACGTCACATCGCCAGAGAGATTCAAGCGAGCGCCGAGATTCGTTGAATGTGCGTTTAGAATCAGAGGCGTGTAGGCTCCACTCGCGCTGTTCAGCACCGCGAGGTTGTTGATATTCGTGATGCCATTCTGCGACGCCGCGCTGCTCGATTCACGAGCGATCAGTCGCCCGCCATTCAATGTGGTCGTGCCGAGCACACTAATATCGCCGCCTTGATTACTGGTCAGGTCGCCTTTGAGCAGGACTGCGTCGCCATTCACCGTGAATGCATTGTTACTGCCGTGATGGAGAATCGATCCGCCGTTGAGCGTGAGATTGAGAATCGTCTCCGCGTTGTTGTTATTCCCGCTGCTCGTGGTGGTATCGAGCCAGAATTGTCCACCGTTCAAAGTCAGGCTGGCCGTATCAGGGATGGAGTTGGTGTTCTTGAGAAGCGTGCCACCGTTCATCACTAGATCCCCAGGAATGCCCGGGGCGCCACCGGTTTTGGCCAAGCGAAGGATGCCGCTATTTATGGTGGTTACACCCGTGTAGGTGTGCGCCGTGCTACCGCCGAAGATGATTTGACCCGTGCCGCCGATCGTCACGCCATTGCCGCCATCGTTGGTGATGGAGCTATTGATCTGCAATGGCGCGGAAGTGTTCCCATTCGTCACGCCCGCCGTAAAACTCAGGAAAACGCCCTCCTGCCCATTCAGGTCCAAGGTCGGCACGCTGATCCTCATCGCATCCGCGGAGGTCGGTCCAGTCACCGTCTGGCTGGCGAAGATCATGCCGCTCGCGATCTTCAATGTCGTGCCCGCATCGCCGCTGAGCGTAACGCCTGCCCCGGTGCTCGCTCCGGATACCCGGAAGGAAAGTGAATTGATCGTCGTCGTAGCGGCAGTGAGATTCTGATCGATCGCCGCCTCGCCGATCGCGCGGGCAAAACGAACGTTATCCAGCTGGGACTGCCCATCGCTGATCGAGGCCTTGTATTCGGACGTCGTATCGAGCACCCGCAAACCATTCGCCGCATCGTGCGTCACCAAGCCAGTTCCACTGCCGCCCGCAGTCGCATCGCCATAGGCGCCTTTGATAATCCCGATGTCGGTATGGCCTGCCGTGCCGGCACCGCCGCTCAAGGCCACCGATCCAAAGAAGATGTTTGCGTCTCCCGCGTTCTGCGAGGCGATCGAACTTACGCCGAGGTCCGAGCCGCGGAACAGAATTGTGGATCCCGGCACGCGAACGAAGCTTCCTGCCTCCAGTCGGAGATTTCGCGAACCATTCGCCGTAACGGTCACCGTCGAGAAGCCATTCGCTGCAGTTAGCGCGTTGGTGATTGTGTCGACCGTGTTCACTGTCGAGTTGCCAGTCACGTTGAGCGCCACGCCGCCCGAGTTTACCGCGCCGAAAAGCGCGACATTCTTCGCGCGGTTGGTGCCGGCGTTTCCGCTCGTGCCGTTGTTGAAGGTCAGCGTGGTCGTGGATCCCGCGATAGCCCGAACGCTGATATCCGACGCGGCAGCACTGCCAGCGCCGCCGTTGAGGCTCAGGTTCCCAGAGTTCACCGTCGTGGCGCCGGAGTAAGTATTCGCTCCCGAGTAGTTGACCGTCCCTCCGTTGACCACCACCCCGCCGTTGGAGATCACATTCACAAATCCGAGGGAGCGGCCGGAGCCCACGGTGAAGGTGCGCGTCACCCCGCCGAGATCCACATTGAGAGCCTGACCTGCGGTGGTCACGCCAAGCGTGATCGTCCGCGTCGTGCTGACCGTGTTCACGTTGATATCACCACCGAGCGTCAGCGCGCGGTCGCCTCCATTGCCGCGCAGCGTCACGTTGAATCCGCCGTCGTAGCGAAAATCAAGACCCGTAGTGAGCGCGGTATCGGCGTCGAATGTCGCAAATTGATTGCCGGTAATCGTCAGCGAGCCATCCCAAAGTCCATTGATATTCCCACCCACCCAATTCGCCGTATCCATGTAGGGAAAGGTGCCCGCGGCCGCGACATTCCATCCCGAATCTGCCGCGTGGCCATGCGAGGCGCCAGCTGCGATCCCTCCCGCCAGCGCAAGAAATGCCAGACGAGACTTCATGGAACCACGGAGGATAAGCGGGAGAGAGTTCGATTTCGTGGCGTAGAGAGACGACGTGAGCTTCATGGCAGGTGGGCAGGAGTGGACCGGGAGGGTCCGTTTCATCACGCACCGTGAACCCCACCCTCGAAATCGCCTACCTAGCCAATTGGCTAATTTTCTTCAGGGTCTCATGGTGTAGGTTGCCGCCTCTCCTTGCCCTGCATCCGCTCCATTCTTCTTGTGCTCTTCGCCTTCGCCGCAGCCACCTGCCGTGCAGAAGTCCTGGTTTCCATTGCCCGGATTCGGGCGTTGTCCCCGGAGGAGGCTGCCAAACACTTCCCGGTATCCATTGAAGCACAGGTGACATTTCGGGATCCCGCGCAACCGGCGCTCGTCGCGCAGAGCGGTCGCGAAGGAATCTTTGTCGAGCTGGCAAAAGATGGTGACCCGAGACTTAAAACTGGAGTTCGCGTGCGGATTGAAGGCGTCACGAAACCAGGCGGATTTCTCCCGATCATTCATTGCGAACGGGCCACGATCCTGGGTGAAGCCCCGCTGCCACATCCACGAGCAATCGACGCGACCGAACTTTTCTCGCCCGCCCTCGATTGCCAGTGGGTGCAGGTGCCCGCAATCGTTTCCGGAGTCGAACAGCGGAGGCAGGTATCTCTCACCGCGGAGATTTCCGGCTGGAACATCAAGCTCCTCCTTCCAGAGGAACCTGCCGCCGCCGAAAAGGCGGCAAGGCTTTTGCAACGGCAGGTCGTCGTTCACGGTGTGGTCGGCAGCGTTTTCAACGCAAAGCGTCAGCTCACTGGGCGCCACTTCTTCGTTCCTTCCTTCGAACACATCACGCTCACGGAGAGTGAGCCCGTGGATGGCGACGCCCAACTTCGCGCGGTGGATGAACTACTGCGGAGCGACAGCACTGCGCGCACGCGGGTCCGGGTGCGAGGCGCCGTGACCCACGCGACGGCCGACGGGCTCTTCCTTCGGGGCGAAGGTGGAAGCCTGTTCGTCCGTGCCGCCAGTTCCCCACTGCTCACGCCCGGCACCGAGGTTGAAGTGGAAGGTTTCGCCTCCATCGCTCCCTTCCGGCCCATCCTGCGCGCCTTTCGCGTGCAAATGCTCACCAAAGGCTCTCCCCCTCAACCAAAGCCACTCGATCTCACCGCCGGCACACTGGTAGGGCTGCACGAGGAACTCGTGAGTGTGGATGCTGATCTGCTCGCGTTGCGCGACGGACCGAATGGAGCGACTACCCTCCAGTGCCGCGCAGATAATTGGTTCTTCGAAGCCACGTTGTCCGCAAACGGAAAGCCCCGGCTCACCGCGGAGGATCGGCTGCGTCTCACAGGGATCTGCGAGCTCACCACGACAAATCCGCTCCCCTTTAGCAACAATGTCGATGGCTTCCGTCTGCAGCTGAGAAGCGCTGCCGACATCCAGGTGTTGCAGGTCGCGCCGTGGTGGACGCTGCAGCGGCTCTTGTGGGCACTTGGGATCGTTGGCACGCTCGCGCTCATCGCATTTGCCTGGGCCGCGCTCCTCCGTCGACGGGTTGCGGAACAAACGGAAACCATTCGCGTGCAGATCGAACGCGGTGCGGTGAAAGATGAGCGACAACGCATTGCGCGGGAGTTGCACGACACGATCGAGCAGGAACTCGCCGGCGTTTCCCTGCAATTGCGCAATGCGCGTCAGCGGCTCGTCCACGCTCCCGAGCAAGCCAGCTCTTCGCTCGACCTCGCGGAGAAAATGCTTCGCCACTGCCGCGATGAGGCGCGCTCTTCGATCCGAGATCTGCGCAGCGTCGCCCTCGAGCAACGCGGTCTGCACGGCGCGCTCGAGGAGTTCCTCGTTCCGCTTGCAGCGGAGAGCGGCGCAAAGTTCACGTTTGAGGTCCAGGGACACCCACGCGACCTCCCTGGTTCCTCGGAGATTCACCTGCTGCGCATCGCTCAAGAAGCCGTCGCGAATTCGGCGCGGCATTCCGGCGCAAAAGAAATTAGCGTCCTGCTTTCTTACGACGCTGATGCAGTGACGCTGGAAGTCCGGGACGATGGTCGCGGATTCAATGCAAAGGCCTCGGCGCCCCGCGGCCACTTCGGGCTGCTCGGTATCCAGGAGCGAGCGAATAAACTGCGAGCGGAGTTGCTCGTGGAGAGCGCCCCAGGCGCGGGAACGAAGATCCGCGTATCGGTTCCGCTCAGCGCTCCAGAGCCGTCAGCCGCACCAATTTCATGAGAAGGAAGATTCGAGTTTTGATTGTAGATGACCATGCCATGATGCGACTGGGCCTGGCTGAAGCGGTGAGCGGCGAGCGCGATATGGCACTGGCTGGCGAGGCCTCGAATGGAGGTCAGGCGGTTGAGGCATACCGGGAGTTTCAACCCGATGTGGTCACGATGGATTTCCAAATGCCTGGAATGGACGGGGCGGAAGCGACAGCACGGTTGCGGGGGGAATTCCCTGAAGCACGTGTGGTCATACTCTCGGTCTTCGAGGGAGAAGAGGACATCTGGCGCGCAGTGCAGGCGGGGGCGATGGGGTATGTGCTCAAGTCGGCGGAGGTGGAGGATATTCTGGAGGCAATTCGCCACGTTGTGGCTGGCGACACGTATTTCCCTCCGGCGATCGCAGCGAAGCTCGCGGATCGAAAGACGCGGGACACTCTGACGACGCGGGAGTCGCAGGTGCTGCGCCATGTCGTCGCTGGCCTGAGCAACAAGGAGATCGCGTCGACCATGCGCACCTCGGAAGCGACGGTGAAGCTGCACATCTCCAATACGCTCGCGAAGCTCGGCGTTGCGGACCGGACGCAGGCGGCAATCGTCGCGGTGCAACGGGGGATCGTGCATCTCGATGCGTGAGACACGGCGATTGAACCGCGGCGGGCGCGGCGAACGCGGCGCACAATACAAGGAGAAGCCCGCCCGCCGTGTATTTCGCGCCGCGTTCGCAGCGTCCGCCGCGGTATATTCCCTCGCCGTGCCAGCCGTGGTTAAGCCAACAGCGGCTCGATGATGTGGCCGTGGACGTCGGTGAGGCGGCGGTCAATGCCGTTGTGGCGCCAGGTGAGTTTGGTGTGATCGAGGCCGAGGAGGTGCAGCATCGTGGCGTGGATGTCGTAGCACTCCGTGGGGTTTTTTCGGTCGAGTGGCTTGTAGCCCCATTGGTCGCTCTCTCCATGCACGACTCCACCTTTGATGCCGCCACCGCAGAGCCAGTTGGTGAAGACGTAGGGATTGTGGTCGCGGCCTTTGCCGCCCTGCGTGCTGGGCATGCGCCCAAACTCCGTGGTCCAGAGGATCAGCGTGTCTTCGAGGAGTCCGCGTTGGGCGAGATCCTGGATCAGCGCGGCGGTGCCGCGGGCCATGCCGATCGCAAGCGGGCCGTGATCGCGCTCGATATCTTCGTGCGAATCCCAATTACGGCGAGGGAAACCATTGTCATTGCCACTCCAGATTTGCACGAAGCGAACGCCGCGTTCGAGGAGTCGACGCGCGGCCAGGCATTTCTGCCCGAAGTAAAAGGTCTCTTCCTCCGCGTTGATCTCTTTCGGCCAGTTTTGCGGGCCGCGGTCCAGGCCGTAGAGCTTCAGCACGTGGGCTGGCTCTTTGGAGAGATCGAGCGCTTCGGGCGCGGCGAGCTGCATTTTCGCTGCAAGTTCATAGCTGCGGATTCGAGCCTCCAGCCTCGGGTCGCCGTCCCGCGTCTTCGCGTGATCACCGTTGAGTTGCGCGAGCAGATGTTGCGACGCCGCCTCGCTCTCAGCATTGATGAAGTTGCCCGCGCGATGCGGATGCAGATCCGCAATCGGGAAATCGGTTCCCGGATAGATGACGGTTCCGCTGTGTTGGCTTGGCAGAAATGCACCGTCCCAATTCTTCACGCCATTGCTGGCCAGTCCGCGATGATCAGGCAGCACGACGAAGGTTGGCAGGTTCTCGTTCAGAGAGCCGAGCGCATAGCTCACCCAGCAACCCGCGCCGGGGAATCCCGGAGTTTGGAATCCAGTCGCTTGCAGGTGCGTGCCTTGCGCATGCACGCCAGTCTTGCCGACCATGTTGTGCACGAATGCCATGCGATCGACCACGGCGCCGAGCGGCGCCGCCACCTCGCTGAGGAGCTTCCCACTTTGTCCATACGGCGCGAATTTCCAGACGGGTTTCAGCCACGGCCCCAGCCCGTTTTGAAACGCCTCCACGGGTTCACCGAAATCACTCGGCTTGCCGTGATGCTTCACGAGCTCCGGCTTGTAGTCCCACAGATCGATGTGGCTCGCCGCGCCCGCCATGAAGAGGTGGATCACTCGCTTTGCCTTCGGCGGGTGATGAAAAGCGCTCGTATTTGCGGATGGCGGAGTTGCCGCTGTTGATTCACCGCTCAGCATGCTGGCCAGGGCCAGGCCGCCGAGCCCGCCGCCGCTCTGCCACAGGAACTCACGGCGAGAGAGCGGCGTCACGCGTTCCATTTCATGCCAGATCGATCCGTTCTTCATGGCTCAATCGACGAACGCAAACTGGTTCAGGTTGAAGAGCACGCGGCAGAGGTTTGCGAGGCCGTGGTCTTTGACGAATGCCTTCAACGCCTCCCCTTGCGCGGCCGGCGGAGGATCTCCGATGGCCAGGCGCCATGCGCGCTCAATTTGCGCGTCCTCGGACTCTCCCGCTTCGCGCTGCGCGCGCTCCGCAAAATGCCGCGCCTGCGAAATCATGAAACCGTTATTCAGCAACGCGAGCGCTTGCGGCGCGGAGACGCTTTCATTGCGCTTGTCCACGCGAATGGAGGGATCGGCGCAATCCATCGCGGTCATGAAGGGTTGCATCTGCGAGCGGACGATGAAGCGATAAACCGAGCGCCGCCACGTCTTCGCATCGTCGGGATCCGCGAGATCGTATCGATAATGCGGCGAATGTTCGGGATTCTTGATCACGAAGTCCTGCCAGCCCGGACCGCCCATCGTGAGATCCAGTTTTCCGCTCGTCGCGAGCACCGCGTCGCGAATCGCTTCGGCCTCCAGCTTTCGCCGATTCTGCCGCCAGAGCAGCGTGTTGTTCGCATCGATCTGTTCTGCGCGCGGATTGGCGACCGCGGAGCCTTGTCGATAAGCGGCGCTGGTGACGATCAGCTTGTGCAGCGCTTTGAGGGAGCCACCGCCGCGCTGAAACTCCACGGCCAGCCAATCGAGCAGTTCCCGGTGCGTCGGTTTTCCGCCCATGCGGCCGAAGTCATTCGGCGTGTCGGAAAGCCCGCGGCCGAAGTGATACTGCCACACGCGATTCACGATGCTCCGCCACGTCAGCGGGTGCCGGGGCTCGGTGATCCATTTTCCCAGCGCGGCGCGGCGGTCTCCCTCGCTGCTGCTGGGCCGTAGCGCGAAATCGGCCGGGGGTTCTGGCAATGCGGAGAGGCCATGCGGCAGGACTTCGCGCCCGGGCTGCGTGACCTGTCCTCGCGCGAGCAAGTGAATGGCTCGCGGCTTTCCGCCCGTGGCCCCGGTTCCGCGAAAATTGCCGCTTCCGGTGAAAACCGTGCCCGCGAAGACGGACTTCTGCGCGGGAAGCTTCGCCAGCTCCTCCTTCACCTCGGCGAGCGCCTTTGCCGCACCTTGCATGTCCGCCACGAGGGTCGGACCGAGCGCCCGCGTGAAGAGTTCGTCGCGCCGCGCGCGCAGTTCCTTCAAGGCATCATCGCCGCCCGTGCTCGCTGGGTAGATTCCGTCGGTGAGATTCTTGCGAGCCCAGCGCGCGGGCGCCTCGATGCTGTCCGCTGAAGTCACCGTTGCGCCCAGCGCGGCATTGCGTCCGGTGGTATCAAAGGCCTGCAGCTCCGCAAGGGCGAAGATGAAATCGTTCTTCCGGGGCGCGAGCTTCGTCGCGGTCACGCGGATATATCGGGCAGTGATTCCGAGGGCGGGAAATGCCTGCGGCTCGGTCCCCGGATTTGGCGCGTCCACGAGATCCCGGGCCACGATGACCCGCGGCGTGCCGCCGAATGCCGGATCGTCACTCGCTTCCACGCGAAAGCGCGGGGGAAATCCGAAGCCTGCGCCGATGCCGTTGAAATCGTCCCACACGCCCGCGAGCACGACCCGATCGAGCGCCACGGGACGGCCGAGATCCACCTGCACCCACTTGCGCGTCTCGTCGGTCGTTTCGATCCCGCTATGCCAGCCGTATTGCGGTCGGCGCCCCTGCGGCGCCGCTTTCTCCAGGGCGGCGATCTTCTTTTCCAGGTCCGCAAGTTCGGGTCCGGCCCCTTTGCGCGCGGTGTCCGCCAATGCCTTCTCCAGCGATTCGGTGGCGGCTTTGCGCGCGCTCAGGTCCTCGCGTCGACTGGCTACTTGCGGGTCGGTGTCATAGGGCTTGTCCGCGCGGTCCACTGCCGCGAAGACCGCCTGCAGGGCATAGTAGTCCTCCTGCGAAACGGGATCGAACTTGTGATTGTGGCACTGCGCGCATTGCACGGTGACGCTGCAAAACGTGCCGAGCGCGTTGCCGACCATGTCGTCGCGATCGAGGTGGCGCGCGATCTTGCCGTCGATCTTCTCCTCCGGCAGCTCGGCGTGGCCGATGAAATCCCACGGTCCCGCGGCAATGAACCCCAGTGCCTCGATGCCATCCTGCGTGCCGGGAAAAAGCACATCGCCCGCGAGTTGCTCCTGCACAAAACGCGCATACGGCTTATCCTCATTGAGCGCGCGGATGACGTAGTCGCGGTAAGGCCACGCGTTTGGCCGAGGCTTGTCTTTGTCGAAACCATGCGTGTCGCCGTAGTGCACCACATCCAGCCAATGCCGCGCCCAGCGCTCGCCGTAACGCGGGCTGGCGAGCAACTCGTCCACCAGCGCCGCGTAGGCTTTTGTGAAATCCTGCTTCGCGGCGGACTCGAATGCATCGATCGCTTCCGGTGTGGGTGGAAGCCCGGTTAGATCGAAGTAAAGTCGGCGACAGAGAACGCGCGCGTCTGCTTGCGCAGCCATGGCGAGACCGCTCTCGGCGAGTCGCGCGGAAATAAAGGCGTCAATCGGGTTGGCAAACGCCGACTTCGGCACGGGTGGACGCTGCACGGGCTTGAGGCTCCACTTGGCGCTGGCCGCGTCGGGCCACTCGGCGCCGTCATCAATCCAACGGCGGAGGATTCCGATGTCGGCAGCGCTCAGCCTTTCGCCCTTCGGCGGCATCTTCATGTCCTCGTCTTCACCGGCTACGAACCGGATCAATGGGCTCTTCGCGCTGTCGCGGGGAACGATATTAGGAGCGTGCTCTTCACCGCCCGTGAACGCGACGGCTTTGACGTCCAGCCGGTAACCACTCTTCTGCTTCTCCTGGCCGTGGCACTTTTCGCAGTGCCTGGCGAAAATGGGCTTCACGTCTTTGATGAAGTCGACAGGGCGGTCGGCAGTTGGGGGCAATCCCGCGTGTGCCTCGCTTGCCACGATCGTGCACGCGAGGACGGAAAGCGCTAGTGCATTGGGAGTGGCTGGCGGCATCAGGCAGATCATCTGCGAGGTTTGGCCATGATAGAGAGATTCTGCGCGTGCTGCACGCTCGAGTGGCCATGCGCGTATTCTCCGCTACGGTATGAGAAAGATGATCCGCGAAGCCGGCACCTTCCTGCTGAAGTACACCATCGCATATATTTTGGGAGGTTTGCTCATCGTCGGGGGGCTCCGCCTCTTCCTGAAATAGAAATAAGTCCGCTGATCGGTTTGTTAATGGTGAAGGCTCTCGGCCCGAAATGACGCGCGATTCGGGATAGGCAATCCTGCGCGGCTGGTGCTATGCGTCTGGTGAATTCCCATGGGTCGAGCCGTCCGTAATTTTCTCCACCGTCATCGCGGCTGGTTACTCGCAGCACTGATTTGCCTGGCGGTCGTGGGCCGCTGGCACATGACACGCCCGCTCGCGACGCTCGCTTTGCCCAACGGGGCGACGCTGATTCTGCGCATGGTCAGTGTCGGGCCGAAGCACGTCTATCGCGAGCCAACCTCCGATATTACCCCGGTTCTTGATTGGCTGCGGGAACCCTTCGGGCAGCAGCGCTCCATCATGTCTCACTCGCCCGTCTTGTTCCTCACCGACAAACACCGGGGGCTCTTGCAGCCCGAGATGCCCGCCGAACTCGATGACAAACAGGTCCGGCGCGATTCGGACGGCAAGGTGATCTCCCAGCTGGTCGTCGACGACACCAGTTCAAAGCACTACACGCTCGTGCATAGTTTCATCTATCCGCGGCGGGAGAAAACCATGCGCCTCAATCTCTCGATCGACGGCCAGTGGCATGAATGGGAGCTGCCCAACCCGCTTTATGGGACCTCTTTTCCCGAATGGAAGGCGCAGCCGTTCCCTGTGACGCAGAAGGAGGGCGACTTCGAGTTCACCGCCATCGGGTGGACCTTTGGAAAGTCGGGGTGGAGTCTCGCAGGTGAGGCGAAGTTTCGCGGAAAACCCGTGCCTCACCAGATCGTCGTGAACAAGGTCACGGATGCCACCGGGAACGATGGCGCTCCGGCACTGATGCCAGCGAATGAGCCATCCTGGAAAGCTGCCACCTCGATCGTGTTCGGCGCAGAAGACGCGCTGACTCCTGATCACCTCGTGGATTTCGGCGACATGACGGTCCCCGAAGACGGCGAAAATATAATTCTGCCAACCCCGCCAGCGATGAAGCAGGATCAGCAGACATTCGCGATTTTAGTGGGGCAGGGAACTTTCGCGTTTCGGAACGGATTCTTTTCCAAGCAAGATGAGCCGGTCCGCGATCCGGCCCTCCGGTCCTCGTATTTGGAGCATCGTCTGGAAAGCGGCGGCTGGGTGGTGCGTGGCGAAATGCTCACTCCTGCTTTCGTCCTGTTCGAGATGACGAACAAGCGGACCCCGACGTTTGCCTCAGACGGCCTGCAGCTTTGGTTCTCCAACGAGGATCTCGAAAGAACACCGGATCGCGACAATTCGGAACTCGTCGAAGGCACTCCCCTCTCCTGCAAGATGCGTTGGCTCGGGATAAAATCGTTTCCGAAAGGCACACGCGTGCACGTTCGCGGGGTGCGGCCGGAAAAGTTTCAGTGGGAGATGTTGGTGCCCGCGCCGTCGGCTGCGGAAAGGGCGCTGGCCGAGAGCAAAAGATTGAAAAAGAAGAACCGCCCTGAGCCCGGTGTCTGGTGGTAACGCATCGCGTGAGAACCCGCCGGGCAGCGCAGGCCCGGAGGGCCGACAGAATTTAGCCGGCGGTGTAAGTCCTGGCCTTTATACACATCTTCACACTTCGGGCAGAAACGTTGTGGCCTGCCTTCCATGCGATGCATTTCGATGCCGAAGGCATCACAGCCTGTAGCCGGTGGTCGCGCGAGGCACGAGTGCGCCCACCGGATAGGGCGAGACAAAGCGCTCCCCGGACGGGGTGCCAGCGCCTCTGGACTCGAATCCGAATTCCACTTGGCGATTCCCAGTGGTAGGGCGGGGGGCTTCCTTTCTGTACGAACCCGCCCCCGGCCGGCCCGGGGGGGCCCGCTCGGCCCGCGCGCGATCACCGGCTACAGGCTTTGATCCCTTCGGGATCAGGACAACCGCATCCCTGATCGATGCCATCGCTTAAGCTGAGATGTGTATAAAAGTCAGGGCTTACGCCACCGGCTAAATTCTTTCGGTCCCCCGGACCTAACGCCCATTTCCGCGATCCCGCCCGAAGCATCTTCTTGCGAAGATGGCTACGAGCTTTGCCGCGTGTTCCGTGAAAGCGAAATGGACGCCGCCGAACTTTGTGGTTCGACGACGTCCATTGCTTGATTCCCTCAGCGGCCGAATGCCGCGGCTTTCTGGCTAGCTGCCGCTTGGCGGCGGCGTGGGCGTGGGGCCGGAGCCACCGGTTTCGGGCTCCTTCGGTTTGCGGGCCGGCGTCTCTACGCGGGCCGCGCTTTTCCACGCGGCGAGCAGATCGGGCGTGGCACGCAATTGCACGGGCATCAGCGTGCGCAGTTCCTGCACTGCTTTCAGGCCTCCGTCGGCGGCCGCGTTGAGCGCGGCGGTGCTGCCGATACGGGCAGCTTTGCCGTCGATCTTGCCACCGGTCGCAGTGTCAAAGGCGGTGATTTTGGCCTGCAGGTCGGTGATGAACGTGGCCGGGAGTCCGCGGGCCGTGAAGGCGGCGGTCAACGCGGCAGCGTTCGTCGCGAAGCTACGCGCCGTGGCGAGCACGTTGGCGTAGGTGAGCGAGCGCGGCAGGCGGAACTGCTCGGAGACACCATCATCGCCGGCA
>CBHXZU010000044.1:0-15654 GCA_966125105.1 uncultured Prosthecobacter sp. | reverse complement strand
TGGTCACCTGCGAGATCCTGGACGAAGCAGCGGGCGCGACGGCTACGCTGAATTGGCGGCTCGATGGAACGACGCAGTGGCAAACGCTGCCGATGACCGACACGAATGCCGATGGCCTCGTGGAGGCGACGATCCCCCAGCAGGCGAACCTCGCCATTGTCGAATACTACGTTTCCGCGACGGATGGCGTGCATTCGCGGACGTGGCCGGCGCCGGCGAGGACAAGCGATATTGGCGTGGTTCCGGAAACCTTCGGCCAGGCCGCCAATGCGCTATTCCAGGTCGACAATGGTTACAACCCGGCCGCCACGTTCCGCGCGTCGACAGATCAGCCCATCTACCGGCTGATCCTCACCGCGGCGGAGCGGGCCGAGTTGCTGCAGATCCAGACGACGGCCGGGCAGGAGGATTCGGAAGCGACCTTCAACGGAACCTTCATCTCGCACGACGGTACCGGGCTGAAGGTGCGCTACCTTTCCGGTTTCCGGAACCGCGGCCAGGGTTCGGCGCTCGGACCGCCAAATAACTACCACGTCGGCTTTGTTTCATCGGACCGGTGGAACGGCCGGTCGTCCGTGGCCCTCAATTGCCGCTATCCCTATTCGCAGGCGCTCGGCGAGGTGCTCATGACCCGCGCGGGTCTTGCCACGCAGGAAGCGGCAATCGTGCGGGTGCGCGTGAATGGCGCGGACTTGGCGGAGACGACGGCGCGGATGTACCGGCGTTATGTGCGCGTGGAATCGCGCGGTCCTGAATGGGCGGAGAACCATTACGGGGGAGATGCGGAGGGGAATTTCTATCGGTTGGATGATCATGCGCCGGGCCCGGTGGGCACGCCGCCGGGGAACCTTGGAAGCGGCGAGTTTCGCTTCGAGGGAACGAATCCCGCGGCTTACAGCGACACCTTCATCAAGGAGACGAACAAGGACGCGAACGACTTTAGCGATATCATTCAGTTCGCGCGTGTGGTGAGCGCGCCGCGCACAGGAGGAACGGTGGATCAGCCGGCGATCTCGGACGCGCAGTATCCCATGGCGGTTTCCGCGGTGCTCGATCTGGATAACTTTTATCGATTCATCGCGGCAGACACGTTGATCGGAAACATTGAGGGCGGCTTGGGCAATGGGCGCGGAGATGACGCGTCGATCTACCGCGGGGTGCTGGATCCGCGGTTTCGATTTATCCCGCATGATCTCGATACCTGCTTCGAGATTGGCGACACCACCGGCGCGCTTGCCCGAAATATCTTCAGCTATGACGGCAGCAACAACCCTGGGACAGGGGTTATTGGGCTTACGCGACTCTTCAACCATCCGCAGTTGACCCCTCGCTACTACGCCGCGGTGCTCGATGCGCTGAACACCTGGTTCAATCGCGCGACGATTGATCCCATCATCGACCAGATCATGACGGGCTGGGTCCCGGTCGCCGACGGATCGCCGGGTGCGATCCCGTATCGCAGCATTAACGACATCAAGCTCTACATCGACACGCGCCGGACGAACGTTCTCTCGCAAATCCAGCAGAACTACACGATGGCGGTGACTGGAAACGCCGCGGACTCCACCGAAGGCTACAAGGTCACGACGACCGGCGCCGCGACCATCAGCGGCACCTTCAATGTCGCCCGCACTTACAGCGTGACGGTGAATGGGCAACTCGCGCAGTGGTTCTATCGACCGTCTGGCTCGGATGCCTCGGGCACGTGGAAACTCGTGGTTCCCGCAGGTGGCGGCGGAGTTTTATTCCCGGGCCTCAATCGCGTGGTCACGCGTTTCTGGGACGGAACCAATGGAAGCGGCAATGTCCTGCGCGAACTGACCGTAGACGTGCTCTACAGTGCCGCGGGGGCCGGAACGAACGTGAGCGGAACGCTCGCGCCGCCCGGGTCGCTTACGGTGACTGCGCCGTCTTCCTACGTTCCCGGCGTGCCGATCCTCGTGCGCGTGGATCTCAGGAACGCGCTCGGCGAATTGAACCGCGATGCGTGGAATACGACGGTCAATCTCACGGCATCGAACGGGATCACGCTCAACCCGTCGACGGTCACACTCTACAATGGCGTTGGCAGCGCGTGGGTTTCCGTCGGGGCCACGAGCGGCACGATCACCAATCTCTTTACCTACGGCACCGGCGGAACGGGCGGCGCGATCGGCACGGTGACCGGAACGCCTGGCTCCACGTGGAAGTATCGCGCGGATCTTACGTCCGTGCCGGACGTGATCGGAACCATTCCCGCCACGTGGAAAGATGAAGGTTTCGATGACTCGGCGTGGCCCACGGGTCCGGGACAAATCGGCTACGGAAACAGCGATGAAAACTGGCGCGTTGCCCGAACCGATTACGACGGCAACTCGGGCAACGGCACGCAGAACATTCCATCGTACTTATTCCGCAGCACCTTCACCATCCCAGACCTCTCGCAAGTCGCGAGCATCACCGGCCAGATCAAGTACGACGACGGCTACGTCATCTACATTAATGGCGCGCGTGTCCTGGCCAGCGCGAATGTCCCCGCGGGAACCGCGCTCACGTCCTACGCGACGGGAACCAGCGTGGATAACGCGACGGCAAACATCACGATACCCCTCGCGAATGTGCACAACGGCGTGAATACGATTGCCGTCGAGATTCACCAGGGGAACTCGACGAGCGGCGACGTGACATTCGATCTGCGCCTGCAGCGAAACGATGTCGCGGTGAATCCGGGTAACTTCACCCTGACTGCATCGAGCGGCGGCCTCGTCACCACGAAGGCGCTTACTTCGCTCTTTGGCGCGCCTGAAACTGTGGCTTCCGGGACTTTGCCGGCGGGTGTCACGAATTGGAGCGGTGTCGTGCGGGTGACCGGCGACGTCACGGTTCCTTCCGGCGCCACTTTGAATGTCGCGGCAGGGACTCAGGTGCTCATGGCCGCCACGGCCACGCCGGGCGACTCCACGGGAGCGGACCTCATCGTAAATGGAACGCTGTCGGTCGCCGGAACGGCCGCGGACCCGGTGAGCATCACGGGCGCTGATCCTACCGGTTATTGGGGCCAAATCCTCCTCAGCGGAGCGACCCCGACCACTTGCAACTATCTGCTGATGTCACGTGGCGGCCATGCTCCCGGCGTAGGCCACACGAGCCGCGGGCCGATGTGGCGGCTGAACAACGCGCATCTCACGCTCAACGATTGCGCCACAGGCGATGGCCCGGCGAAGGCGATGTATTCGCAAGGAACGTGCGACATCGTCCTGCAGCGCTCGTTGCTCGCGCGAATGATTACGGGCCCGGAATTGGAGGACGGCGCGTCGTTCGTCATGGAGGACAGCAACATCCAGGAAATCCTCCCGCATTACCGCGAGAGCAATTCGAACGTGCCGGACGACGAGGACTGTCTCTACGTGCACAATAGTCCGGGTCGCCCGGTGGTCGTGCGTCGCTCAGTGCTCGCAAGATGCGGTGACGATGTTTTCGACTGTCTTGCGGGCCCGATCACCGTGGAGGATTCGATCCTCCGCGAGGGGTGGGACAAGGGGATGTCGCTGCTGAATAACGATCTTACCATCACGCGCACCCGCATTATCGACTGCGACAAGGCAATCGTGCCCAAGTCGAATGCGGCGACGACTCGGACGATCAATGTCGATCGCTGCACGATCGTGTCGGAGAACCACGACACGACTCAGCCGGCTTGGGGTTACAGTATCCCTCCAAGTTCGCCCGATCCCGATTCTCCATCCACCGGCCTCTACACGCAAAATAAGAGCGGCCAGAGCAACACGGGCGCGATCCTCGCGATCACGGCGACGAACAGCATCATCCTCGCGGATTCACCGATGCTGATCGATGCCCCTTACGATCCGGCAAACACCGTCGCGAACTATTGCATCACACGTTACACCAGCGCGCCCGCAACGCCGGCGTGGCCGGGCACGGGAAACAGCAATGCGGATCCGCTTTTCTTGAATCTCGCCGGCGATGACTATCACCTCGCGGCGGGGTCACCCGCGATCAATACCGGCGACCCGGCGGCGCAGGATCCCGATGGCTCGCGCGCCGACATGGGCGCCCTTCCGTCGGGTGTCATCGGCGGAGGCGGCGGACCGGCCGAACTCCTTTGGACTCTCGCGGGCAGTCCATATCAGGTCACTTCGAACACTGTGGTGCCGCCGAATCTCACGCTGCGCATTCAACCCGGCGTGAGCGTCTACTTCGCGAAGAATGCGCGATTGACCGTCAATGGACGGCTCCGCGCAGAAGGCACCGCGGCGCAGCGCATCGTCTTCAGCCACGTTCCGGGCACAATCGACTCGGGAGATGCTGATCCAATTAAGAACGGAGCCCAAACGGGCGCGCCGAAGTGGGGAGGCATCCGCGTTTACGATTCGATGGCGGAGGAAAACATCGTCCGCTACTGCGACTTCATCAATGCGCAGGGCACGAGCCCGGCCGGCGCGGAGAATTACGGCAGCATTGGCTTCATTCGTTCCTGGGGTTGGGTGGATCACTGCACGTGGGCGGGCACGCACTTGCGGATGTGCTACGGCCGAAACAGCAAGATGACGGTGACGTGGAACACATTCCCCGACATGTTCATCTTCGATCCCGTGCTCAATCGGATCGAGGACACGACGGACTTCCTCGCGAGCGCGGATAACAGCCAGGAGCCGCTGAAGGTGGAGTATCCGACGACCGATCCGGAAGTGAGCGGAAATCCGAACTACGCGAACGGTCAGCCTGCGGGCGGACATTGGCGTGTCTATTTCAATAGCTTCAATGGAAACCGCGGGCACAACGACGTGTTCGATGCGGATAGCGGGCGGTGGAACCAAGCCGGTCAGTTCCTGCTCGATTGCCGCTACAATTATTTCCACGGCTTGAGCGGTGATGAGCATGTGGATCTCGGTGGCGACGCCTACATTGCCTCAAACATCTTCGAACGGGCGACGAAGGATCAGTGGACGAGCGATACCGGTTACTCGAATGCGATCTCCTCGGGAGACAAGGGCGCTGGCACGACGATCTTCGTCGCGCGCAACCTGTTCTTCGACCTCGATCATTCGATCAACTGCAAGCTGAACACGGCAACGATCTTTGAGCACAACACCGTCGCGAACTTCCACGCCGATTTCCTCTACAACGGGACCAGCGGCGGGAATCCATTCACCCAGGACGTGAAGTGCGCGCCGGTGAACTTCTTCATCCCCGAGGATGGCACCAATCCCACGTACGGCGACGGTGCATACCTTGCCTACAATCTGATCAGCAACGTCCCGCGCCTCTTCAGCGGCGCCGACACGCGGAAGGTGAGCGGCAACCTGGTGAATGACGTCACCACCAAGATCGAGTTCGGCGGAAACCTGCTCGACCAAATTGGCACTACGGACATCGGTCCCAATCACCCCGGCGGCATCTTCAACCCGACCTACGGCGGCAATACCGCCGGCGCGCCGGGCTTCGTCGACGCGGCGGCGAAGGATTATCGTTTGCGCACTTCCTCTCTCGCTCGAGGCTCCGCGTCCGGAGGCCTCGACTACGGTTCGACGGTGCCGGAATGGGCTTACATTATTGGCGGGCCGGTGGGCACGACGGCTGCCAACACCGCCGACTTCACGATTGGCGGTCCGGGACTTGTAGTCTTCAAGTGGCGGCTCGACGGCGGCGCATGGAGCGCCCCCGTGCAGATTGGTGCAGGTGGAGTTTTCCCGAGAACCGGCGCGACGGTTCGCCAGGTGGTGCTCAATCTTCCGAGCTTGAGCCCCGGCGCGCACACCCTCGAGGTGCTGGGACAGGACGCAGCCGGCAATTGGCAGGATGCCGATCCGGCGCGCGCGTATGATGGGCTGCCGCAGGCGCTGCCGACTTCTCGCAGTTGGACCGTTGACGCATCCGTTCCGTTGGTGCGACTCAACGAGATTTTCGCGAATGGCACGTCCACTCCGGATCGTGTCGAACTGTTCAATGCGGGCGCATCTCCGGTTCTCCTGGGCGGATGGTCATTGACGGATGATCCGGCCGTTCCGGCAAAGTTCCCGCTTCCATCGACCTCGCTTGCGCCCGGTGCGCACGCCAGTTTCACGAGCGGGACGCTGAACCTCGATAAGGACGGCGACTCCGTTTATCTCTTCCAGGGTTCCACGCTGCGGGATTCCGTGACGTTCGGCGCGCAGCCGGCGGATCTTTCCATTGGCCGGCTCGTCGTGGGCAATGCACTCGAATGGCGCCTGGGGCCACCGACCTTGGGCGCGGCTAATGTGAGCAGTCTCCTGGATGATGCTCAGAACCTGCGAATCAACGAGTGGTTTGCTTCCACCGGCGCCCTCTATAAGGACGATTGGTTCGAGCTCAGAAACCTCTCCACTCTGCCGGTGGACATCTCGGGCTTGCGCGTCACCGACAACCTCGCCGACCCCTCGAGCCATTATGTTTTCCCGCCACTTTCGTTCATCGCCGGAAGCGGTTATCTGAAGCTGGTCGCAGACGGCGCGACCTCGCCCGGACACGTCAACTTCAGCCTGGATGCGGAAGAGGAGACGATCAGCCTCCTCGACGCTGCCGGCAAAGTGATCGATTCGGTGACGTTCTGGCCGCAATCGACGGATTTCTCGATGGGACGTTCCGGAACGGGATTTGAGTTCTACGAACTTCCCACCGCGGGCCTCGCCAATACGACCACGGATGCAAACGCGCTCGCGTTGCTGCGCGGCCTCCGAATCACCGAGATCATGTTCAATGCGATCGGTGGTTCCGACTACGACTTCGTGGAGTTGCGCAATGTCGGCACGGCCGCGTTCGACCTCAATGGCGTGAGTTTTGTCGAGGGCATTACCTTTACGTTTGGCGCGCAGGTATTGAATCCAGGCGAGAGCATCATCGTCGCCAAGAACGTGGCGAAATTCCGCGCGCGCTATGGCCAGACGCCGCTGATCGCGGGGGCGTTTGGGGGGCAATTGGACAATGGAGGGGAACCCCTCGCGCTCCGGCTGCCGCCGCCGTTTGATGCGAATATACTCACCTTCAGTTATAGCGATGGCTGGTTCGCCGCGACGGACGGAGAGGGACCGTCGCTGACCATCGGGACGCCGGGATCCATCCCAGCACGCTCGTGGGACGACCGCGAATCGTGGTCGCAAAGTGTGCCGGGTGGAGATCCCGCCGGTGTGCTGGCGAGAACGGATACTTACACCGGTTGGATGGCGTTGCACCACGCTCTGACCGCAGCGCAGGACGATGATCACGACGGAGTGCCGGCCTTGGTGGAGTTCGGGCTGGGGATGGATCCTGCGAGGGGACTGGGCGGAGACGGGCCACTCGGCGCCCCAATCGCCACTTTGAACGCGAGCGGGCAATTGGAACTGCGGTTCCTCGTGCCGGAAAACCCGCTCGCCGTCTCCGCGCACGGATTCTCCGATGCCATCCTGCGCGTCGATGCGAGTTCAAATCTGGCGACGTGGACGCCGATCGCCGTGAAGACATTTTCCGCCCCGTGGACAGGAACGGCGAATGTCGGTACCCCAGACGGCAACGGCTTCGTTCCTGTCGTGATAACTGACACGAGCGCCCCCGCAGGCGCCCCGCGGTTCCTTCGCTTCCGCGTTGAGTGGGTGCCGTGAGTTTTCGAGTAAGGCGTGTTCGCCCCGCGCGAAGCTACCGCTTCATCGCGGATTCAATCTCCGCGGCCTCGATCGGAATGTTTGCCATTAAGTCTTGCGTGCCTTTGTCGGTGATCAGCACCGTGTTCTCCAGGCGAACGGCGAAGTTCTCCTCGGGAATGTAAATGCCGGGCTCCACGGTCATCACCCATCCGGCCTGCATCGGCTTTGTCGTGTCGCCCACGTCGTGAACGTCCAGCCCGATCGGGTGGCCGAGTCCGTGCATGAAATACTTTTTTACCGCCGGCCAGTCGGGGTTCTCCTTTTTGACATCGCGCGGCTTTAGCAGGCCGAGTTTGAGGAGTTCCTCAGTCATCTGCTCCTCTGCAGCTTTCTGCCAGTCCTTCGGCAGCAGGCCCGGGCGTAGGCGATCACTGCTGGCGCGAAGTACCCGGAGCACCGCGTCGTAAACCGCGCGCTGCCGTCGGGTAAAAGTGCCGCTCACCGGAATGGTGCGTGTCATGTCGCTCGCGTAGTTCGCATACGCCGCGCCGACATCGAGGAGCAGCAACTGGCCCTCTTTCAGGGACGATGTGTTTTCCTGGTAGTGCAGGCAGCAGGCATTCCTGCCGGTCGCCACGATTGGCTCGTAGGCAAAACGCGAACGGTTGCGGATAAACTCGTGCGCAAACTCGGCCTCAATTTCCACTTCGTTTCGGCCGGGCTTGGTGTAGCGCAGCACCCGCTTGAATCCCTTTGCTGTGATGTTGCAGGCATGCTGGATGAGCGCGACTTCGGACGCGCTTTTCACGAGCCGCAATTGATGGAGGAGGGGAGCGAGGCGGCGATAATCGTGCAGCGGGTAGCGGCGCTGCACCTCGCGGATGAAGCGGTCATCCCTCGTCTCGACTTCGGCGGTCGCGCGCTTGTGCTCGTTCGTGTTGAGGTAGACGTGGTCTGCCTCGGCCACCAGGCGTCGAAACGTCGGCCAGAAATCCTGCGACCACTTGATTTGCCGAATGCCGGTGAGCTTCTGCGCCTCGTCCCGGCGCAGTTTGTGCCCCTCCCACAACTCATTGTGCTCGTTTGGCTCGCGGAGAAACAGGATCTCGCGGAGCTTCTCATCATCCGCCGTGGGGAAGAGGAGCACGATGGTTTCTTCCTGCTCGACGCCGGTGAGATAGAACAGATCGCTGTTTGCCCGCATGAGCAGCGATCCATCGGCGTTGGTCGGCAGAATGTCGTTCGCGTTCAGCACAGCAAGCGACTTCGGCGGCAGCAGGGCGGCAAGGCGGGCGCGGTTCTCGATGAAGAGCTTGGGATCGATGGGATCGTGACGCATGGATGAGAGCTAACTGACGCTTCGATGATCTGACGGCAAGCTCAGTGACCTTTCGGATCGTATTCCGCGGGTGGTGCAAAATTTCTAAGGCGTCCCGCAAAACGTGTGTTAACATCGTTGTAACGTTAGCGTCTTCCACCCTTCGCCCTTCCCATGAACCACCGGCCTTCCCGTCGTGTGCCCTTCGCGCTTGCCTGCCTTCTCGGCATTTCCACCACCCACGCAGCGACGTGGGATTGGAACAATGGAACCGCGCTTTGGTCCGATCTCAACGCATGGACTCCCAACGCTGTTCCGACCAGCGCTACCGATACCATTCTGAAGTTCGCCGGCGCAGGCGATACCCCTTATACGTCGACCAATGATCTCGCGGGAATGTTTAACCTGCGCGAGCTGCAGTTGAACAGCGCGGCGACGGTCGAGGAAACGATCGCCACGAGTACCGGTGGAGTGCTCGGTTTTACTTCGGACGGCATCACGAATCCGATCATCACTCAGAGCGGTTCCGGGGCATTTAATCTCAATCTTGGGATCAACGCGGGAAGTCCGCTGACGTTTGGCGGAACAGGCACCGGAACGGTCACGCTCTCCGGTGTAATCGGCGGCACCGGCGGTCTTACTTTCACGGGAGCCACCTGGCGCATTGCAAATACGGGGAACACCTTCACCGGCGGACTCACCATCAATACGGGCGCCTTGGTAGAACTCGCTCCGGTCGGCGCGATCAACATCACGCCTGGAGCGGCCACGCTCGTTGGATCCAATGCGGTGGGGAATCCAATCGTGATCAATGGCGGAACCCTGAAGTTCACGACGACCGGGAACATCACGTTTGGCGATAATCGCCCACTGACGTTCGGCGTTAATGGTGGTGTTCTCGACCTCCGCAATTCCGGCGTCGCCGGCGGCGGAAACATTTTCAACAGCGGCAACAACGATCTCGCGCTGACGCTGAACAACACGGGGAACAATCTCGCCGTCATCAAGTTCAACGGCGGCCAAAACGGCCTCTCGACGAACACGACGAATAACGGCGATTGGTCCTCGAACAACAACTCGATCCGCATCGACAGTTACGCGGGCAGCGGACGAGTGCGGATCGAACTCGAGAACGGCGCGATGTTTCAGAACCGTCCGGCCACGGTGAATGTCCCAGTCACCGTTCGAGGCGTCATCGGCGGCGACCCGACATCCGGACCGACCGGCTCCGTGAACGCAAATCTTAGCCTGAACACGGGTCGGATGATTTTCGACATCACCGGCACGCACAATTATGCGCAAGGACTCATCATCGAAGGCGCCATGCAACTTTCAGCGGCAGGGCAAGCACGCGCGTTGGATGGCAATGTGACCCTGGCGAGTGGCGCTTATGTCGCCTTCAATGGTCGCGGCACGGGCACGGCCCTCGGCGCGCCAATCACAGCTGCCGGGACGAGCACAGCCAACACCCAGCATCCGCTTTACGTGGGGGTGGGGGGAAATGACACCCTGACCATCCAGAGTGGCGCAATTGCGGTGTTCGATAACCACATCCGTCACGAGCAGGCGAATCACAATGCCGTGCTGATGAACGCGCGCGCGGTGATCAATGGCGGTGCCGAATTGCGCATCTATCAATCGCTTTCGCGAGCGACTGCGGTGATGGCGGCGGCGGCAGGCCAGATTAACACGAACAGCACGACGGCTCTGACTGCGCCGCACATCATCGATGGCGATATCCAGGGCAATGGCAGCACCGCGAACGAAGCGCTCCTAAGTATCTATCTTCCCGCCCAGCCGGGTAACGATACGAACGGCGACCAGGTCCCGGACGATGCCTTCGGCGACTTCGGTGGCGTCGTTTTTCGCAATAACAGCACCGGAACGACGGCGGGCACGAACGGTTCGGACATCATCGTCAATGGGGCTGGCTTCGGGGGCTTGCGTGTCGAGGGGCGCGCTCGTCCGAACCTGTTGTTCGATGCAAGCGGCACGGTTGTCGATCCGGTCAGCAATGCAGACAAAGTCGCGAATTATCTCACGAGCCAACGCATGGCTGGCATTACGGGAACGGGTGGTTACCTGACGGCGGCGCCCGTGGGCACGACGTTCAATTTCCCAATCGGTGGCGACTGGTCTGCGGGAGTGACCGTCGGGCTAAAGGCGGTGAACCATAATCCCGCAGGGGTGGATGTCTCTTTCGCGGCGATCAGCGGATTTAACCACAATCTCCTCGTCGACTTGGATGCAACGGTCGATCTCGGCGCGACATCTCCGTTTGTTTTCGATAACAACGCCACGATCCTCGGAAAGGGAGCAATCGTGAGCACCGGTAGTGTGACGATCAATGCCGGTTCGGGGATCGCGCCGGGATTGAATGATCTTGGCGCGCTCACGCTCACCACCGGAAATCTAACGCTGCTCGGAGACCTGCGGATGGATCTCACGCCCACCTCGGCGGACCTCCTCGCCGTGACGGGAAGCGTCACGCTTGGTGGAAATCTTGCGGTGACCGGCACCCTCGGGACGCAGGACATCGTCATTGCTTCCTATTCCGGGACTCTCACCGGCACGTTTGCGAATATCACCGGGCTCTCGCCTCTGTTCAGCGTCGACTACGGCTCACGCAACAACGGCGTGATCAAACTCGCATACAATACGAGCCCAACGCTGACTTGGGATGGCACTCCAGGTACCACGTGGAGTGTGGGCGGCGGCAATTGGAAGGGTGGGCAGACCTACACGAATGCCTTCCGCGCGCGGTTTGATGGAACCGCAGCCGGCGGCACGTCGGTTTCGATTTCTGGCGGCGACGTGCAACCGCTCGAAACGCTCGTTCACGCCGATACGAAGAATTACACGATCACGTCGTCGGCGGGCGCAGCGCTGGCAGGCGCCGGCCCGCTGACGAAGACTGGGGCGATGATTCTCACCCTGATCGGACCGGCCACGTATGCCGGAGGCACGATGATCAACGAAGGAACGCTCGCGCTCGGCAGCGATAACGCCCTTCCGGATGTCGGCCTCGTCAAAATTGCAGCCGGCGCGACATTGAACACCCAGGCGCACCTCGACACGGTGGGAGATCTCGAAGTGGCTGGCTCGGTCACGGGCGGCGGGAGCCTGACGGTAAGTTCGCTCACCATCGTCGGCGGCGGTTCGTTCACGCCGAACCTCGTGACAAATGGGAGCATCAACAAGAAAGGCGGTCCGGGAACGCTGGTGGTGCCGATCGATCTCAATGCCGGGATCCGAACAATCAGCGCCGAGCCAGATAGTGCTTTCACGCTTACTGGGGTATTGAGCAATGGCGGCATTGATAAGATCGGGGCGGGGGACTTGATCCTTGCTCCAACAAGCGCGAACCAACATCTAGGCGGCACGGCCGTCTCTGCCGGCAAGGTGATCGCGCAAATGGGCGCAATACCGGTCGACAGTCCCGTGACCGTGAACACCGGTGGCACGCTGGAGATTGCGGGCGCGCAGCCGCTCACGGTGAGTTCCTTGAGCGGCACTGGCGGGACGATCACGGGAGCCAATGGAATCACGCTCAATCAGGGCACGACGACCACGTTTGCGGGCAGCATTACGGGCGTCACGAGCGTGAACATGAATGGCGCAGGTCAGATCACCTTTAGCGGCGCCAGCACCTACACTGGGGGGCTATTCGTGAACTCGGGACGCGTGCTGTTGACGACGAATGCCACTGCCGGGGGGACGGGGCCAATTCGCGTGCTTCCGAATGGGTTGCTCGGCAGCGGCACGGGTTTGAGCAGCCGAGTGGACTTGTTGGGCGGCACATTCATGGGAATCGGCAGTCCCGCTTCGATTGCAACGAACGACGTTGTGGCGGGCGCTGGAACGACGAGCACGATCGCGCTTAGCGACCCTCTCAACGTGAATACGCGAAGTGAAATGCGCGTGACCGGGACGTTGAAAGGATCGGGGGATCTGAACGTGACGATTTCCTCGAACGCGCCGCACCCGGATGGCGGGGTCGGCTTCCGCCTGCTCGGCACGGGCGCCAGCGACTTCAGCGGGACGATTACTTCGGGAAAGGGCGTGAAGTTCGAAGCGCAGACGGGACAGGCCGGTCCGTTTAGTCCAGCGGGCACGGGCAAACTCGTCTTTGTCGCCGGCAGCTTCACCGGTGGACTCAATGGCGACTACTCGCAGTTCAACGTCCGCAACAACTTCACCGGGAATACCGTGATGGGTAACAACGTCGAGGTCATCGGCACCGGGTATGTAAACATGAACATGGCGGGGAGCGCCGGCGCGGGAAATGTGACCACCCTCGGCAACCTGAGGATCGGCGACCAGATGCTCGGCGTGAATAAGAACGGGGGGGCCACGCAAGTGCTCGAGTTCACGAGCGTGACGCTGACGGGCGGCGACCCGACCTTCGCGCCCACCACCGTGGGATTCGGCGCGAGCGGCACGGGAGACCTGCGCCTGGGCCCGATCTCGGAATTGGTGGCTGGAACGGGCATCAATCTGGACGGCAGCAACGTTCTCACACTCGCGGCCGCGAACACTTACACCGGGGCAACTCGCGTTACCAATGGCACCTTGCGTCTCGGCGCTCCCGGTGCATTGCCGGCAAATGGCTCGCTCGTGGTGAATGGCGGAACTGTCGATCTCAACGGTCCGACGGGCAGCGCAAATCAAACGACGAAGTCGTTGTCCGGAACCGGCGGAGTCATCACGAACAGCGACCTCTTTTCGAGCCGCACCCTGGAAGTGGCGCAGAGCGCGGACACGGTTTACGCCGGAACGATCTCGGGTGGAATGGAGTTGAAGAAGACGGGATCCGGCGTTTTGGCGCTCACTGGTTTCGTCAGCGGCGCGACGATGAACGTGCAGGGTGGCATTCTCAAAGTGAACGGGACGCTCACGAACACGCCCACGGTAGCCAGCGGCGGTGGCACCTTGTCGGGCATCGGCTTCCTCGGTGCAGTCGAAGTCGGCGTCGGCGGTGTTCTTTACCCGGGCGATTTGAACCCAGTCACACTGGCCTACGGTGGCACACTTTCAGCCGTCGACGTGAACTTCGTGTTGGGCTCCGCGATTGACCTCACGATCGCCAAGGCTGCTCCGGGCGCGCAGCCGATCGATTCCGATTTTACGAAGGTGAAAGTTTCCAACTCGATCACGCTGACGAATCCCGATCTCGATATGAGCGTGGGCGCCGGTGTCGAAACCGGGGATATTTTCTCGATCATCATCAATGACGGTCCCGGTGCGATAAACGGCACATTCTTCGGTCGGCAGCAGGGCGACATATTCACGCGTGGTGGGCAGGCGTGGCAGATCAGTTACTTCGACGACGCCAGCACTCCGGGCATCTTCGAGCTTTCCGGGGGCAATGACGTCGCGCTCCTGGCGGTTCCCGAGCCGGGCAGCGTGGCGCTCATACTCTGCGGCGTGGCGCTCCTGCCGCTGCGTCGTAGACGCGCGTCTTAGCGTCGGGAGGCCTCGAAATACTTCGGCAAACTTCAAGCAGGAATCCAGGAAGCCAGCAGCAATGCATCAATGGCAGTGTCTTCCTGGCTTCATCGCGGATCGTGGCGCGCATCGCGCCGCAACCAAACTTCTTGCCTTTCATTTTCACGTGGCGAGGCTTGCGGGCTCTCACCATGGCTAAGAAAAGCATTCGCGATATCGATTTGAAGGGGAAACGGGTGTTCGTGCGGGTGGACTTCAATGTCCCGCTCGACGAGAAGGACGGAGCGATGGTCATCACGGATGACACGCGGATCAAGGAGACACTCCCGACGCTGAAAGCGCTGATCGGGGCCGGCGCGCGTCTCATTCTCGCTTCGCACCTCGGTCGTCCGAAGGGCAAGCGGGATCCGAAGCAGTCGTTGCGTCCGGTGGCGGCGCGGTTGGGCGAAATGCTGGGCACGCCCGTGGCATTTGCGGATGACTGCATCGGCGAAGACGCGAAGGCGAAGGCGCTCGCGCTGAAAGACGGCGAAGTGCTGTTGCTGGAGAACGTCCGTTTCCACGCGGGCGAGGAGAAGAATGATCCGGAACTCGCGAAGTCCATGGCGGGTCTCGCCGAGGTTTACGTGAACGACGCTTTCGGCAGCGCCCACCGCGCCCACAGCAGCACGGCGGGGATCGCCTCGCATCTGCCGGCGGTAAGCGGACTACTCATGGAGAAAGAGCTGACCTATCTCCACGACGAGTTGCAAAACCCGGAGCGTCCTTTCCTCGTCATCCTCGGCGGCGCGAAAGTGAGCGACAAGATCCAGGTGATCGACGCCCTTCTCGATAAGGCGAATACCATCCTGATTGGCGGCGGCATGGCCTATACCTTCGGTCTGGCGATGGGACGCAAGATTGGCAAGAGCCTGTGCGAACCCGATAAGGTGGAGACGGCGAAGGCCGCGCTCGAGAAGGCGAAAGCCAAGGGGGTGAAACTCCTTCTCCCGGTCGATAACTATATCGTGCAGGAACTCGACTTCGGCGCGAAGACGGTCGGTCCGGGCCGTTATACCCAGCCGGGCGAGGACATCCCGGAGGGATGGGAAGGCGTGGACATCGGCCCGGAAACGGTCAAGCAATTCTCCGCCGAAATCGCGGCCGCGAAGACCGTCGTTTGGAACGGCCCGATGGGCGTGTTTGAAATCAAGGACTGCGCGAAAGGAACGTTCGCCATTGCCGACGTGGTGGCGGCGAACCAATCGGCAAAAACGATCATCGGCGGCGGCGACAGCGTGAAAGCGGTGAAGAAGGCCGGCGTCGCAA
>CBHXZU010000043.1:0-15895 GCA_966125105.1 uncultured Prosthecobacter sp. | reverse complement strand
GCATCATCGCGATCGAGGACGATCCGCAGGCGGGGTGGGATCATGTGAGCGGCTACAGGACGACGTGCTACGTGGTGAGCCCCTATACCAAGCGGAAGACGACGATTTCCACGCAATATAATCAGACGAGCGTGATGCGGACGATCGAGTTGATCCTCGGCTTGCCGCCGATGAATCAACTGGATGCCACGGCGACGCCGATGAGCGATTGCTTCATGGCGACGGCCGACCTGACGCCCTTTACCTCCGTGCCGAACCAGGTGCCCTTGGAGGAGCTGAACCCCGATCCGAAAAAGATCGGGAACGCGAAGCTGGAAGCAGATGCAATTGCCTCCGCGGCCTTGCCGCTCGATGAACCGGACAAATGTGAGGAAGACGCGCTAAATCAGATTCTCTGGCGGGCGATGAAGGGAACGGAGGTGCCGTTTCCGGATTGGGCGGTGGCGAAAGTGGAGGATGATGACGATTAGCAACCGGTAGCATTCTGCGGAGCGTTCGGGACCGACTGCGCGGTATTGGCGCTTGGCCGATGCGTCCGGGCGCATAGCTCCGCCGGGCTGCAATGTTTTGCCTTCGGTCAAAAGGTATTGGCGGCTTCGCCGGTTGGTTATCGCGGCCGATTGAGGACATCGAGGCTCCCAGTTACCGCCTGCGGCCGTTGAGTTAACCACAGGAGCGCATCCATCGGACGGCGACCGCGGGGAATTCATTTTCCACCGCTCGGCTGTGTTCTTTGGACGAAACAATGAAGTGCCAACGGGTGGGGCGGATTGCTGGCAAGATGGCAGATTGCGGCGGTCGTTTTAACCGTTGGTCTAACGTGCGCGCATGTTCAGGGCGCAACATCGGACGAAGTCTCTCGAGGCACCGCCTGATTAAGGAAAGTTCTTCTTCGAGATCTGCCGCCGCTTGGAAGTGCATCGCTGAAGCGTCCAGTAGGTGCCGATAAACAGCGGATCGAAAATCTGAAGCATACGTCGAACCCTCCTCACAATCGTGTGGGCATTCTACGACTGGCGGCTCTGCCGAGTTGTTTTGCCCTAGCTGCCAACACCACAAGTCGCCGCCAGCAGTAGAAGCGAACGGAACAAAGCCCGGCAGGTGGTACTCTTCGAATCGATAATCGCGGATGTCCTGCAATGGCATCCATGCCATGTCGGGCATGACCAAGTACCCGTCGCCAAAGCACCACCCTCTTCGCCAGATGTCGCAAAAGCTCTCCGGCAATTTGAATGTATAACGCTGCTCTATTTCGGAGAATCGGGAGTCGAGATCGCTGGGCATGAGACATCGAATTGGGAAAATGCGTCGTGCAGGTGCCCGCCCGCATTGGCTCTCGATTTGGCGAAAGATGAATGCTCCGAACACCCGCTTGGCGTGGAAAGGCCAGTGATGCCAGAGGTGCAGTTGAGGGGCTGAACAGCGCGATCGATTAGCGGATGGTCCATTTTGACTCCAGGTCGGCGGGATCCAACCATTCCCGTTTGCCGTTAGACCACTCGACAAACACACCGCGAATCTCGTGCCGATCCAGGATCTTGCCCGCGTAGTTGCCGACGTCCTTGTTGTAGACCGTTTGCCCTGGCTGAACGGATGATGGTTCTGCGGGCAGTGAAGCGGCGCCGAGGACTTGCGGACTGTTCTCGCGATAGCCTCGTTCGGCGACAAACTCCCATCGCTCGTATGCAGCCTCGGTGGAAAACCAAGGGGAATAGCCTTCATTGAAGCGGATCTGAACTTCGTGGCGAGGTTTGCCGACGGGCGAGGTCACGACGTATCGAGCGTCCTTCACGACTCCATCGATCTTGCCGGTGGCACGATCCACGACGAACTGGCCAACGGCGGGGAGATCGCCTTTCGACGAATGCTTCTGCTCGCGCGAGGCGCCGAAGTTTGCGGTTGGGTGGTTGGCTTCCAGAATACCCCACACCGCGAAGAGCGTGGCGATCAGGCCGATCGCGGTGATGCCTTCGCGTAGCCATTTCGGGAGGCGGCAGGAGGCGAACCATAGAAGGAGGGCGGCGCCAAGGGCGGAACAGATGGCGATCGTGAGGCTCATGGAGGTTTTTTATGAGAGATTACTGCGGGATCGGCAGTTTGTTTGGCGCCGATGCGGGATCCATCTCGGCAGACATTTCGCGAATGCGGGCAATTCGATTTTGTCCGAGTTGGCGCTCAGCAACTCGCGAGCGGTGCCGCGAAGCAGTTCTCACGGGACGGTCACGTCTTCGGGCCACTCTTCTCGCCGTACGAAGCCGCCGGGCGCGCCTAGCCTAAGCTGTTACAGCGCCTACGGGAAGGTCACAACGCTCTCGAACCGCAGCGCCGTCATTCCGGCGATCTCCGCGATTGCGTGAAGAATGTCGGCCTCGTCGGGGTCGCTGCCCTGGGCGCCGCCGTCAATCCGGAGATCCAGAACCTGCGCGGCGAGCACCGTTGCCTCGTCATTGCCGTCGCCAAGACTCACCCGCGCCCGCAAAGACTCTCCGCCTGCTTCTCCTAAAGTGAAGACATCATGGCCTGCCCCGCCGCGGTAGAGCAGGGAGCGAAGGTCGCCGGCGGCGCTTAGATCGAACGAGTTTTCTCCGTCTCCGGCCAGGATGCGCACTGCGGAGCCGAGGATTACCTCCTCGCTGACGGTCACGGTATCGGCGCCAGAGCCGCCCAGGTAATTTAAACGTCCGTGAAGCGTCGGATCCGCAAAACCTGTAGCTCCTCCGCCCAACAGCAGGGAATTATCGCCGTCTCCCAACCGCAACGTCAGGTTTCCATCCACGGTTCCACGAACGTCGACGTGATCGTTGCCAGCGCTGCCGACGACCGTGAGTCCTTTGTGAAAATGGGTGTAAGGCCCCTGCGCAGTGACCCACATTTCCACCAGCGCAGGTGCCGTGACGTTCGCCTGGCCGCGGATCTCGGCGAAAGCCCCAAACTCGACATTGCTGAAACCGCTGACCGAGACCGCGCCAAAGTCGCTATATAACTGTGCGACTCCGCCGGCCGCCGAGAGCACAGTCTTTCCGTGGATCGCAGTGGCATTTCCGATATCCACGCTGCCGCTGCCGGTCGTCTTGAATGTGAGGTTCCCCGCGAGCGCGCCGCCTCCTCCCACCCATAGAAGGTCGTTGCCGGCGCCCGCATTCACCGTAATGGATCCGCGGAACGCGGGAAGATCTTCGCCCAATGAAATGGTCATGGTGTCGTCCTGTCCGGAGAGAGTTGCATTGATCGCCTTGACCCCGGTGAAATGCTGCAGCGGCTCCGAAGCCGCCTGCGAGTCATACAGGTCGAAGCTGTTGGGGCCCGTCTGCCGCAAATCGAGCACCGCTTCAGCATTCGGGTCATCTGGGACGATCTGCAGGATACCGCCACGCAGCGTCGCAATCACATTCGCCGGCGCAATCCGGGGTTCGAGGAGCTCAATGCGGGGAGGGGTTTGCATATTATGAAAACCCTACCGATCCATAATCGGAACTCCACAAGAATATATGTTAGAAAACGAGCGGAACCTTTCTCAGGGCTTCAGGTTCCGTCCTGGCTTAATTGTTACGCACAGACCTAGCGCCGTCTTCGGAAGTCTGCGCGCCGCGCGAAAAGAGGCCGGATCCGAAGCCGCAGTATTCCTTTCCGCGGCTCCTATCTCCGCATTTGGAGCCGAATCGGCAATCGCGAAGGGCCGTGGACGTGCAGGGCGCGACGGGGTTCCCACGGCTCGTCCGACGCGAGCGCGAAGCTTTCCGTTCGCTCCAGGAACTCAGTTAGAGCAATGCGTGCTTCCATGCGGGAAAGCGCGGCTCCGATGCACGAATGAATGCCGTGGCCGAATGCAATGTGAGGATTGGGGTTTCGCGTGACGTCGAAACGATCGGGATCGTCAAACATGTTTGGGTCGCGATTCGCCGCCCCGATCATCGGCAGGACCAATGACGCGGCTGGGATTGTTTGTCCGCCGAGTGTCACGTCGCGCTTGGGGGCGCGCATCATCCACTGCACCGGACTGCGGAATCGCAAGACTTCCTCGATCGCCGAGGGAAGAAGGACAGGGAAGTCTCGAAGTCTCTGCAATTGGAGGGGATATTCGATGAAACAGAGGATCGCGTTATCCACGAGGTTCGCGGTCGTTTCCTGTCCGGCGACGATGAGGAGTTGCATGAAGCCGAGGATTTCATCGTGGCTCAAGCGCTCGCCGTCCACCTCCGCCAACACGAGGCGCGTGATTAGATCCTCTCGGGGGTTCGCGCGACGATCGGCAATCATCCCCGCGAGATAGTCGCGCATCTCTTCCGAGACGGCGCGAAAATCCGCGGCGGCTTTTTCTGCATCAGGTCCGCCGGATCGCGTGTAAGTCAGCGTGAGGATCGTGTCGCTCCAACCTCGAAAGCGCTCGCCATCCTCCGCGGGAATGCCGATCAACTCCGCGATCACCGTCATCGCGAGCGGCACCGCGTAATCTTTGGCCATATCCATCTCACCTGCCCGAAGCCGAGCGTCGAGAAGTGCGCGCGCTATTGCGAGGGTCCGCGCCTCGAGGTTCTCCACGACACGAGGTGTGAAGGCCCGTGAGACCAGCACGCGGAGCTTCGTGTGCTGCGGTGGATCGGAGAAGATGAACCAGTTTGGAGGCGCAGGCACCGCCGAACTGAAGGCTTCGTGATCGTTCAGGACCCTTTTGACGCCCTGGTAATCGAAGATGATCCACGCATCGAAAGGCGGCGGTACTCGAAGGACCGGTGACGCGCTCCGCAACTGCGCATAGGTGCCGAATGGATCGCGGCGGCACTCGTCGGAGAATAGATTGCTCATGCGGGCGCGGAGGTTCGCGCATCTCTTAGCTGTGCATGGCGAGCAATCCAGATCCAAAACGAAGAGCAGCCAGTTGAGTGAGTTTCGCGAAGCGCAATTCATTGGAATGTATGACTTCCTTGCCGGCCGTGGAGGGTTCGCGGATGCCGAGCGCGATGCACCGCACTTCCATTTCCGCCGCACCGCGAAGCGATGTTACCCGCGCGAGAAAAACGTTTGTGATCAACCGAGCGCGACTGCTAGAGCCTCGTGCCCGCATGCGCTCCCACCCGTCAACCCGTGCCTGGTCATTGTTCGGCATCGTCGCGGCAGCGTGCGCCGTCATCGTTTCCGCCGGAGCGACGGCAAATGCTCAATCGAGCGAACCCGCTCGCCCAAGCAATGTCGCGAAAAACTCCTGGAATGCGCGCGACCACATTCCGATCGAGAGGTTCGTCGTGCAGAGTCATCGCGGGGCGGGTGTTCTTGCCGAGGAAGGCACACTCGAGGCCTTCGAGCTGGGATGGAAACTCGGGACCTACCCGGAGTCCGATCTGCGCGCGACGAAGGACGGCATCATCGTCACCTTTCACGACAGCAACTTCGCCCGCGTCGTCAAGGACGCCTCGCCCGAGTTGAAGAAGAAGGGCGTGGAGGATGTCACGTATGCCGAGTTGTCGCAACTCGATGTCGGCTCGTGGAAAGGGGAGGCGTTCAAGGGGCGCCGCGTTCTGCCCATGTCCACGGTGTTCGAATTGATGCGGGCGAATCCCGAGCGCCACATTTACATGGACGTGAAGCGCATCGAGTTTCCAAAGCTCGCAGCCGAGGTGAAGAAGTTTGGCGTCGAGCGCCAGATCGTCCTCGCTTCGCCGAAAGTGGAGCAACTCCGCGAGTGGAAGGCGCTGGTGCCTGAATCCGAGACGCTGCTTTGGATGCACGGCAACGAAGCAAAACTTAGCAAGGAGCTGGCGACCCTGCGCGCCACGAAGTTCGCCGGCGTCACCTCGGTGCAGATCCACGTGTATCCCAAAGTGACCACCGATTCGTGGGCGCCGCCCGCCGATGAAAGTCCGGTGGACAATCCGTTTCGGCTTTCGAATAAGTTTTTGCTGCAGACTGGCGAGGAACTCCGCGCGCATGGCGTCCTTTTCCAAACCTTTCCTTACACCGATGACGCCTCGGCTTACCGAAAACTGCTCGATCTCGGTGTGATGTCGTTCGCCACCGATCATCCGGACCAGGCGATGCGCGAGATCAAAGCGTATTACGGGGAGAAACCGACCGCGAAGCCATAGAACATGGTCGGCATTCCTCCGGAGAAGCTCGGTGTCGACGAGGCGCTTGCCTCCGCTCGCGAGACGCGCGGCTTGATCGTCCGGCCCCGCGCCATCGAGGCGACAGCCCGCGTCTTCCAGGAACACTTCCCAGGCAATCGCGCGATCCTCATCGCCGATCAGACAACCTTTGCCGTGGCCGGGCGCGCCGTCGGAGAGATCCTCGCGAGCGCGGCGGTGGATTGTGCCGCTCCATACATTTTCTGTGATCCGGGACTCTACGCCGAGTATCGATTCGTCGAGGAACTCGAAGCCGGCTTGCGTGGAAACAACGCGATCCCGATCGCAGTGGGATCGGGAACCATTAACGACCTCACGAAACTCGCCGCCCACCGCGTAGGCCGCGCCGCTTACATGTGTGTCGCGACGGCTGCTTCCATGGACGGATACACCGCTTTCGGCGCGTCCATTACCTTCGAAGGTGCCAAGCAAACCTTCAATTGCCCGGCTCCGCGCGCAGTTGTGGCGGATACTGACGTGATCCGCCATGCGCCCCCGGCCATGACCGCCTCCGGCTATGCGGATCTTGCAGCCAAGTTGACCGCCGGCGCGGACTGGATTCTTGCCGACGCCCTGGGTGTGGAGGCGATTGACGAGCGCGCGTGGTGCATCGCGCAGGGCAGTCTGCGCCACGCGCTCGCTGACCCCGCCGGGGCGCGGCAGGGCGAGCCCGGTGCCATCGAACCTCTCGTCGCAGGACTGATGCTCGGAGGCTTTGCCATGCAATGGTCAAAGACCAGCCGGCCGGCCTCCGGAGCAGAGCATCAGTTCAGCCATTTGTGGGATATGGAGCATCACCGCCATAACGGTGCCGCGCCCTCCCACGGATTCAAAGTCGGTGTCGCGACCCTGGCCGTCACGCGCCTCTACGAACAACTGCTGCAGCGTGACTTCTCTGCCCTCGACATCGATTGCTGCCTGGCCAAATGGAAGGATGCAGAGGCTGCTGCGGCGGATGCGCGGCAAAAGTTCCGCGACAGCGATTTTGTTGAAACAGCGGTTGCGGAGACGACGGTAAAACAAGTCAGCCCCGCGATCGTTCGTGGTCAATTGCAGCAGTTGAAAGCGCTCTGGCCGGAGATCCGGCAGCGCTTGCGGGCGCAACTTTTGCCTTCAGACGAGCTGAAACGTCGCCTGCAAGCCGTCGGCGCGCCCGTGGAGCCGGAAGAGATCGGCATATCGCGCCAACGTCTGCGAACCACGTTTGGCCGCGCATATCACATTCGCCGCCGCTTCACGGTTCTCGACGTCGCCATCCGCGCAGGCATTCTCGACGACCTTCTCACGGGTCTATTTGGACCGGAAGCGCCGTGGGAAGTTTCGCCGACGCCATAAAGCTCTGCCCTCATGATCCCTGTTACCACCCAGAACCCTGCGCCTGCGGCTGCCGCCGTGGAAAACAGCCCGCTCTTTCGTCGATGGCAGTATCGCACGCTCTTCGCGGCGATGTTCGGCTATGCCGCGTTTTACTTCCTCCGCAAGAACCTGAGCTTCGCCATGCCGGCGATGGAGGCGGACCCGGTGCTCGGCATCAAGAAGGCGGACCTCGGCCTGTTTCTCACGCTTCACGGGTTGCTGTATGGCGTGTCCCGATTCGTGAATGGAATGTGGGCCGACCGGGCGAACGCGCGCTACTTCATGGTCGCGGGCCTGATGTTGTCGGTTGTCGCGAACGTTTGGTTCGGCATGGGTTCCGTCGCGCTGATGTTCGGAGTCGCGTGGATGCTGAATGGGTGGGTGCAGGGCATGGGCTTCCCGCCTTGCTGCCGCGTGATGACCCACTGGTTTCCGCCGCACCAACTGGCGACCAAGATGTCGATCTGGAATACCTCGCACTCCATTGGCGCCGCGGCCGCGAGTGTATTTTGCGGGTACGTCGTTCTGCACTACGGCTGGCGCTGGTGTTTCTTTGGCCCGGCGATCCTTTGCACTCTGGCGGCGCTTCTTCTTTTCGTCCTGCTTCGCGATACTCCGAGTTCTGTGGGTCTGCCGGAGATCGCCGTGGCCGGGGCGAAAGCCGGCGATCACGAGGATCGCTCCTCCGAGAGCTACAAGTCCTTTGTGCGAAAGCACGTTTTTCAGAATCCGTTCATCTGGTGGATCTCGCTCGCAAACTTCTTCGTCTACATCCTGCGGTTCGCCATCCTCGATTGGGGCCCGACGCTGCTGAAAGAGATGAAACACTTCCCGTTGGACCAGGCGGGTTGGATGGTCGGCGGATTCGAGATCGCGGGAATCATCGGGATGCTCCTCGCTGGGTGGGCCACCGATCGCGTTTTCAAAGGCCGCGGCGCGCGCATGTGCGTTTTCTGCATGGCAGGCGCTTGCACGTCGCTGCTGCTCTTTTGGAAATTCGGAACGACCGTGACTTCCGCGGCCATCTTCCTCGTGATGGCGGGCTTTTTCATCTACGGACCGCAGGCCCTTATCGGGATCATCGCAGCAAACCTCGCGACCAAGCGGGCGGCAGCGACCGCCGCGGGTTTCACCGGGCTCTTCGGCTACGCGAGCACGCTCGTCTCCGGCTGGGGACTCGGACTGCTGGTCCAGCGCTACGGCTGGAACTTCGGCTTTGGAGTTCTCCTGAGCATTGGCGCGATCGGAATGTGGACCTTTATCATGGCCTGGCCCGCGAAAGCCCATGGCTATGAAACGCTGGACGAAGCCTCGGAAAACAAAGCGTGATCGTGCAATGACCAGCCTGCTCCTTGATCGCCTGCGCCACATCCGGCATGTCGCCCTCGACATGGATGGAACTATCTACAAGGGCGGCACGCTCTTTCCCTGGACCAATCCATTCCTGGCACAACTCACGGAGTTGGGAATCGGGTATTCGTTCCTGACGAATAATTCCTCCAAGAGCACAAGCGATTACCTTCGCCACCTCGAGAAAATCGGTGTGCCGGCCGTGATCGACCAAATCTACACCTCCACCCAGGCGAGCATCGAGTATCTCCGCGAAAACATGCTGTCGGCGCGACGACTCTTCGTCCTTGGAACCGCCAGCATGTGCCGCGAGGTCGAAGCATGTGGCTTCACTCTCGCGGCGGACACTGCGGAGGATGAGCCTGATGCGGTGCTGATCGGTTTCGATACCGCGCTGACCTACGCGCGCCTCTGCCGTGCTGCATATTGGATCTCTCGCGGAAAGCCCTACCTGGCTTCACATCCCGATTTCATTTGTCCCACGGACGAACCCACCGTGCTGGTCGACTGCGGAGCGATCTGCGCCGCGCTCAAAGCTGCCACAGGCCGCGATCCCGGCGCCGTCTTGGGAAAGCCGGATCCGCGCATGCTGCAGGGACTCCTGCGGAGACATGGAATCAATGCCGCCAACCTCGCGATGGTGGGCGATCGCATTTACACGGACGTCGAGATGGCCCTGCGCGCCGGAGCCCTGGCCGTGCTGGTGCTCAGCGGCGAAGCTACGGCCGAAGACGCCGCGCGCTCCACGCGTTCACCGGACGTGATCGCCCCCGACATCCTCGCCTTCGGCCAGCAACTCGCCGCCGCTCGCGGCGAGTAGCAGCAATAGTGGCAGGACGGACCTAGCCGTTGCGGTGCTAGCCGCGTAAGAATTGACGCTTGCTGGCGCTGGGCGCCAGATTGGCCGTCCGCAGGACTTGGGGGGAGTTAGAAAGGCTCCGCTGATCAACCGAGGGCGACTATGATGGGGGCATGCCTCAACGGCCGCCCGTCAGGTGGCGCGGTGGACTAATCGGTCTTGTTTTTACGGAGGATGCAACCCCTTCCGGGGAACTAACGATCGGACGTGAAATAGCGTTGCCTAATCGAAGGTTATTATATAGAAAGATTCAAGTTCCTTATGCCGTGGAAGCGCATCCTCCCAGCCCGGAATCCCTCGGATCGAAAGGCAACGCAACTCGTTTAGGTCAAGGTTTCTCGAGCGAGGTTCGCAACCGAATGCCGTCTATGAAGCCTAGTTATCAATTTGTTTTTTCTGCGCCAGTCGCGGTCGCTGCCGTAGCGTTGCTTTCTGGTTGTGGCGCAATCCAGACCTTCAATCGTGGCAAGGAAGCCCTCGTCAAAATGCCGCTGGAGGTGAAGAAGGATCCGAAGACCCGCTACGAGACGGACGAGATTATCTTCCAGCAGGCATTCGCCGCGCCCACGATGGGTCGTCATCATGCCACCTGGTTCCTCGCCTGGCGAAGGGACGAGCGTCCCATTCTCGCCAACCGTCGGCAGGGGCTGGAGGATATTGCTCACGCGGCGCAAGCGGCGATGCACCGGTACCCCATCCTCGTGGAGGAAAACTTTGCCTTTAAGGCGACCGGACGACGCATGGGGATTCCCGAACCGCTCAAAGGCGAGCCTCCGCCGGGCGAGAAAGAAGGCGGGAAAATCGAGGCTCCTGCTAGTCCGGTCGTGCTTGGAAAAGGTCCTTCTGGCGTTTGGCCCTACAAGATGACGAAAGCGGACATCGCGGACTGGCAGCGTCGCCATCCAGGCCTGCCGGTACCCGATTTCGATCCGCTCTGGCATCTCGGCGATGGATACACCCAACTCCGCGCCGCGCGGCAGGAAGTCGGCCGTCCGAACGTCGGAGAGCGCATAAGGATCGGTCACCTCGACAATGGCTTCACTGCTGGCCATGCCGCTGCGCCCACGCATATGATGCCTGATCGGTGGGTGGCCAATGCGCCCGGTCTCGCCCGGGCCATCCAGAGGGGGGAAACGTCCCAGCATCCATCCCCCGGCCAGACCCAGGGCTCACATGGCACGGGCACCCTCGGTATTCTCGCAGGAGGCCGCGTGAAGATGCCGTCGGTCACGGCGGGCGGAAAGAAGATTGGGGGAATTGACGAAGCCATCGGTGGAGCGCCGGAAGCGGAAGTTCTTTCCGTCCGCGTGGCCCCGTGGGTGGGCTCTCTCTCCAGCGCCGAGATGGCCTATGCGATCGATCTCGCCAGCCGTGTCCACCGCTGTGACGTGATATCCATGAGTCATGGCGGTCTTCCCACCGTGGCGTGGACGGATGCGATCAATGCTGCTTATGAGCGGGGCACCGCAATCTTCGCAGCCGAGAGTGATTACTTCTCGCTCGTGCCCAGGCCGCTCTATCCCGCAGCCTTCATCTGGCCGTCCAGTCCAGTATGGCCTGCCGCGTTCCGCCGCGTCATGGGGGTGACCGGCGTGCAAAAAGACGGCGTCACGTATGCCAAGAATGGCGGCATTCCCCTGACTGGGTTTTTGCGCGGCAGTTACGGTCCCGATGGCGCCAGGAATTACGACATCTTCTCGAGCAGCAAAGGCGACCGCGTGACGGTGTTTTGGGGAGGCCGCCTTCGGGCTCACCCCATCGCGGCCTACGCGCCGAATGTCGTGTGGCCTTCGGTCCGTGAAGACAAGGCGACGAAAAAGCGTTACCTGGACCGGCTCGATTTCAACGGCGGCGGCACTTCATCCGCGACACCCCAAGTCGCCGCCGCTGCGGCGCTGTGGCTGCAAAAGCATCGCCACAATTTTCCGGAAGGCACCTGGAACACGTGGCGAAAGCCGGAAGCAGTGTATTACGCCCTGCTGAAATCGGCCGCTCGCAAGAAGCCGATGAAGGCGGATCGATTCCTCGGCGCTGGCATTCTCAAAGCTCAGGACGCACTGAGAATCACTCCGCGCGAAGCCATGGCCGCGACGAAGCCGCCCGGCACGCCAGACGATCAGCAGGTGGATCTATGCTTCCCGCGCCGGGTAAAAAACGGTCGCGATTTCGGAATGGCCAGCGACTACGCCGATGGGGAGCGCTCGTTCAAGGCGTTCATCGGTTTCCTGCTCGGCGACCCCACCAGGGTGCCGGTGGGAGATCGCAAGAACCTGAATGAAAAGAGCCACCCCGGTGAGTCCTTCGAGGAGGCAATGATGCGCATCCGCGAAAATGACGAACTCATCCGCAAGTGGCGCGATGGCCGGTTGCCTCGGGAAGACAAGAAGAACGCATAACCAACCCCACGCGATGAATAGTGCCAAAACCCACACACCCACTCTGCGGCGACTGCGCGGCTACTCATTCGATCCCAGCCTGTCCGCCAAACTCGAAACCGCCTTCATCAATGAGCGCATTTACACGCTCCCTTGGGAAGGACTGAAACCAGGACCGGTTGGGGAATACGTTGAGGTCATCGACGTGGATCCGGCGAGCGGCCAATATTACGAGCCGGCAGACCTGGATGCGCCACATCTGCTGGCGCAAGACGGCCTGCCCGCCTCCGCTGCTAATCCACAGTTTCACCAGCAGATGGTTTACGCCGTGGTGATGACCACGATTAAGAATTTCGAGCGGGCAATCGGTCGGCCGGTGATTTGGTCGGATAGGACCCCGTGGGAGATGGGCAAGAAATACAAGGAGATGACGGCGGAGGACTGGGCTGCTACCTATGTCCCGCGGCTGGCCATTTACCCGCATGCCTTGCGGGAAGCGAACGCCTACTATTCTCCGGTTAAGAAGGCGCTGCTCTTTGGTTATTTCCCGGCGTCGGAAGTGCACGACGCGACAGTGTATCCCGGCGGTATCGTCTTCGCCTGTTTATCGCACGACATCGTCGCGCACGAGACCGCTCACGCCATTCTCGACGGCATTCACCCGCGCTTCATGGAAGTCACGCAGCCCGATGGCCTCGCCTTTCACGAGGCCTTTGCCGACATGGTCGCGATGTTCCAGCACTTTACCTTCATCGAGGTAGTGCGGCACCAGATTGCCAAGACCCGTGGAGATATGGGCATGAATAATCTCATGGGCGAGCTTGCCCAGGAGTTCGGTCGAGCCGCGGGAAACCACGGGTCCCTCCGCGATGCGTTGGGACAACTCGACAAAAAGACCGGGAATTGGGTGCGCCGCAAACCCGATCCCCGGCGGATGCAGACCGACATCGAGCCGCACAGCCGGGGCTCGATCCTGGTCTCCGCCGTCTTCGACGCTTTTATCGCCATCTACGAATCGCGCATTGCCGACCTGCGGCGTGTCGCCAGCGGCGGAACCGGCATCCTAAAGGAAGGCGAATTGCATCCTGACTTGGTGAACCGTCTCGCTGGCGAAGCAGTGAAGGCGGCAAAGCATGTGCTGACCATGTGCATCCGGGCGCTCGACTACTGCCCGCCCGTCGATATCGATTTTGGAGACTACTTGCGCGCGCTGATCACCGCGGATCGTGATGTGTTCCCGAACGACACGCGGCGCTATCGGCTCGCCTTCATCGATGCGTTCCGCCAACACGGCATTTATCCGCTCAAGTTGCGTTCGCTTTCCGAAGAAAGCCTGACGTGGGATCGCGCAGATAAGATTAATTCTTACGAGCGCCTCGCTGAACTCGGCAACACCCTCCGCGATTATTACCACGACCTGGGCATGGATCGAGACCGCCACGCGCGGTGGAAAAAAACGAGGGCTCAGCGAGCAAACCTGCACGATTATTTGCAGGAGAAGTTCTGGCGCGAGTACAAGGACGAGGAGTTGCAAAGACTGACTGGCCTGGATTTCGGAATCACGCGCGATTCCATGGGGGAAGATGTCGTCCGCTTCGAAGTCCATGCTCTCTGGCCGATCCAGCGGCAGCGGCAAGACGGTTCAGTGCTCAACCAGGTCATCTTTTCCATTCTGCAGCATCGCCCGTTGAATGACGCTGACTCGGAATCGCCGGAGATTTGGGGCGGCTGCACGATCATTGTGGATCTTGGGCGTGAGCAAGGTGAGCAGGCGATTCGCTACATCATACGCAAGCCGCTCTTTGCTCCCAAGATCGAGGGCAGTCGATTGGAGCGTGCCCGTCTCTGGGCTCAAGAGCCTGCAATGATGTCGCTCGCCCAGGCCTACGGCATGGCCGGGGCGGACGAACCTTTCGCGATGCTTCACGCTGAACATTAACCGCTCCCTCTTATGGCTCCACGCACTGGTAAACCGAAGAAGACGTCTTCCGGCAAAGGCAGTCACCGCGTACGCATTCGAATGTATCGCCACGGCCTTGGCGATTGCTTCCTGCTCACGTTTCCAAAGAAGAACGGGGCGGACGTTCATCTCATGATCGATTGCGGGGTGGTCCTGGGCACCGCCGCGCCGGAAGGCGTTATGACCATGGTCGCAGAAAATATCCGCAAGGAAACCGGCGGCACGTTGGACGTCCTCGTCATCACGCACGAGCATTGGGATCATCTGTCCGGTTTCGACCCTGGGCAGGCCCGCCCGATTTTCGAGAAAGTGAAGATCAACTCGCTCTGGCTCGGCTGGACGGAGGAGGAAGGGAATGTCGAGGCCGAGCGTCTGCGCAAGGAACGCGAACTCAAGAAGGCGGCCGCGAAGAAGGCGCGGGAGGCGCTGGAAAAGTCAAAAACACCTGCCGCGAAGAACCGCGCCAAACGCCTCAGCGAATTGCTGGGGTTCTTCGGCGCCGCTGCCGCAGGCGAAGCGGATGCCGAGGAAGAAGGTGGTGGCGGGACGGCTGGAGCCCTCAATTTCCTGAAGGGAAAATGCAAACCCACGATCCTGCAGACGGGCAGTGAGCGATCGATTCCCGGCGTCGAGGGAGTTCGGGTTTATGTCATGGGGCCACCAATTGATGGGGATGCCATGAAGAAGACGGACCCGTCCAAAGGGGAGGGATACGAATTTGGCGGTGCCCCCATGGGACTCGCTGAAGCTTTTCTCTCCAGCTTCGATCCTGAGGACGAGCGCGCGCAACCATTCGCTGCGGACCTCCGCAAATCCATGGATAACCTGCCGACCGCCCAAGATTCAGCGACGGCTCCACTCGGTGTTGAGGGCTATCGCCATGCGGATAATGCCTGGCGGAACATCGATGCTGACTGGCTGGCCACCGGCGAACGGCTCGCGCTCCAACTCGACAACGCGACGAACAACACCAGCCTCGTGCTCGCCTTTGAGTTTGCCGATTCCAATGACGTGCTGCTCTTCGTCGGCGACGCTCAAAAGGGAAATTGGAACTCTTGGGAGCTCTGCAGTTGGCAAATCAAGGAGAAGGACGGCTCAGTGCGCCGAGTCTCGTCTGCGGACCTGCTGGAGCGCGCGATCTTTTACAAGGTCGGCCACCACGGCAGCCATAACGCGACGATGAAAGGAAAAGGGCTGGAACTGATGAAGAGTGATCGTCTGGCCGCCGTCATTCCCGTGGATACCGAGGTCGCGCACAACGTGAAGGGCTGGAAACATATGCCCCTCCCCGCGATCCGGAGCCGCTTGGAGGACAAGTGCGCCATCGTATTTCAGTCCGACAAACCTCCGCTCGAGAAACGGAAAGTCGCAGGAACTCGCTGGGAGAACTCGAAGGAGACTTTCGAAGTCCTCAGGAAGAACAAGAAGACCAGGAAAATGGAAACTGCTCGGACCGAGTTCCTCTACACCGACTACTTCGTATGAAGAACATCGTGATCTGCTGCGATGGAACCAACAACCAACTCAGCAGCGAACCGACAAACGTCATTCGATTGTTCGAGGTCGTCGTTAAAGACAAAGAGCAGGTCGCTTTTTATGATCCCGGTGTTGGCACCATGGCCTCGCCATGGGAACAGGGGTTTTTCCGGAAACGATGGTCGCTGATCCGGGGATTGGCGTTTGGCTCCGGGCTCGATGAGAACGTGTTCGACGCCTACCGCTTTTTGATGCGGGAGTACGAACCGGACGACAAGGTATTCATTTTCGGTTTCAGCCGGGGAGCTTTCACGGCGCGGGTGCTGGCCGGAATGCTATCTGCCGTCGGCTTGCTCAGGCACGGCGCAGAGAACCTTCTGCCCTATCTATGGCAGTCTTA
>CBHXZU010000042.1:0-15929 GCA_966125105.1 uncultured Prosthecobacter sp. | reverse complement strand
GTGTAAATGTCGTCTGTGCACGCGCGAGCGTCAGGTGTGCACGTGTAAATGTCGTTTGTGCACGCGCGAGCGTCGAGTGTGCAACTGTGCCAAGTGTGCCACATCATGAAATACGCCGTTCAGGAACGCGACCGCGCCATTTTGACACGGATAATGGCATCCATTCGCAAGCAAGCGGCCCAGCAGCCGCGGATCGACACTAGGCCGGGGATGGCGGACGCCGGGTCGTTGTGCGCAGCCCCAAAACGCTCATAAACAGACTCACTGCCATAACTTGCACGCCAAACAATAGCAATGTCGTCGCGGCGATCACGCGGCGCATGTTCTCCGCGTAGGGAAGATTTCCAAAGTCCGCCGCACTCCAGATCCAGATCGCCCACCCCAGCATCCCCGCGCCAAGCAAAAGCGCCGCGAGCCCGGCAATCAGCCCGCGCTCAAGCGTGAAGTGACGAAATACGTTCGCAAACTTCGGATCCTCGGGCAGCAGCCCCTCCCCGATCGCAAAGACTTTTGTGAGACACGCGAAGCCCACGAGCGTGACACCCGCGATCACCGACCCACAGGCCACCGCAAATGCCCCGGTGTCGAGATTCACCGTGCCTGCCGGCAGCATCCGGAAATAGATCAGAAACGCCGCCAGCGCGCCAACTCCTGCAAGGACCAAACCCGGCACCAGGAACAACCACCTGGGGGAGTAGATCAGCATGAAACGTAGGTGACGCCATCCATCACGCCACGGCTTGAGATGCGGAGGACGCGACCGACCATCCTTGTGCAAGGTGATCGCCACCTCATCGACATTCATCTTCGCCAGCGTCGCCTTCATCACCATCTCGCTCGCGAATTCCATGCCGGTGGTTTTTAGATCCATCCGGTCGTACGCCGCCTTGCTGAAGCCGCGCAGGCCGCAATGGAAGTCTTTGATCGGTGTCTTGAAGCACAAGCGGCCGATGAACGAGAGCGAGGGATTGCCGATCCACCGGTTCTTCCAAGGCATGGCGCCAGGCATGATCGTGCCTCCGCCCGCCGGAAGCCGGCAGCCCATGACCAAGTCCGCTCCAGCCTTCAGCTTCTCCACAAATCCGCTGATCTTCGAAAAGTCGTAGCTGTCATCGGCGTCGCCCATGATCACCCATTGACCCTTCGCCGCTTCGATCCCGCCGCGCAGCGCATTGCCATAGCCCTTCGCCGTTACGTGCACCACTCGAGCCCCGTGCTGCTCAGCGATCGCAATCGAACCGTCGGTCGAACCGTTGTCCGCGATGAGCACTTCCCCGGTCACGCCCGCATCCGCCAACCCCGCATGTGCTTTGCGGATACACGCGGCGAGCGTCTCCGCTTCATTCAAGCACGGCATTACGATGGTTAACTGGCAATTCTCCATGGGCGAAAGGTGAGACCGTAGTGCGGTGGTTGCGCCTTTGCCAAGCAATGCGAATAAACCGTCACCCGCACAGTCAGCGGGGCTTCACCGTCGCGACGCAATCGATCGCCTGCGTGAGCAATTCTTCCCGACCGTATCCAGGGTGCTGGGCCATGATGGCCTCGGTCAAACGACCGGCTCCCTGCTCCGGTTTCGATGGCAGGGATCGCCAGTTCACCACCTCAAAGTGACGCTCGGTAATCGCCTTCAGTTCCAGAGGGCGGATCCGGTTGAGATTCCGCGCCACGGGAGGATGGCGCTGCGGATCGTAGTCGAGATGCGCCCAATCCAGGTACTTCGCCTGCTCTTCGTCGCCAGGGACAATTTCCGCCAGCGTCCGCGGCCGCTGGTGATGGCCATTCCAGCAGGCGTAATTGTGGTGCCGGTAGATGATTTTCCCACCTGGCCGCAGCCGCCTCGGCAAGCCGGCAAAAACTTCATCGATCGCCAGCAAATGCTCCGTGACGTTGTGCATGAAGATGACATCGAATTTCTCCTCAGGCCCAAGCTGCGAAAGCATCAATGGCGCATAGCGAACCGCCGGCATCTGGCCAGTCACCTCATTCAGCGTGAGCGCGCTCCCCGCCAAGGCAGTGCGAAAGCGATCCTGCCTGCGGAGACACGGCTCATCGACCTTCAATCCGGGATCGATCCCGAAGTAACTGCGCGCTCCGTAAACGAGGAAACCTACGGAGTGCAGTGTGTGGCCACAGCCGAGATCGAGGATGTCGCAACCGCGAATATGCCGGCGCGCATTGCGCCCCCATTTCAAGTGGTTGTAGCCGGACGCCAGCCGGATCAGTTCGGGCCGAAAATTGCGAAATGCCCTGGGAGTAATGCCCTGGCACCAAAAGTATCGGGCGTACGATGCAAGCATGGATCTGGAGTGCGCGGCGCAAAACTTTTTTGCGCCGATTTGCGGCATCGCCCTCCCGTTAGCGCGCGTGGTGGCGCTGGCATCACCTCCTGGCAAGAAAAACAAACTGTCACGTCGCGCGTCGCCACAACTTCACTCGAACGCCCTTCCATAAACTGCCACCACCACCGAGAGTCGGCGGATGTTGGTATTTAGGCTTTAGTGTTTGATCAGCTCTCTACGGAGCAATCCGGTAAACTTCCAACCCGGGATGGAGGTAAATGACCGTTCCGCGCGGCCAGTTTTTTACCGGTTCGAAATCCCGCCGCAGAAGGGTGTAAAACATCTTCCGCCGGTGGAAGTCGTCGGAAGCATTCTCTTTGGGACGAAGCCCCTCGCGATCGAACTTCCCGTAGGTGCTCTGACTAATAACGAGGTGCGTCACCCCCTTGGCTCGCAATGCCTCAATGCTCCCAAAGTCGGCGACGTAATCGTCCGTCAGGATCTGGTTAGGCAACAGTTCCGCCCCGGGACCTTCGCCGTGCCGCTCAATCGTCGGCAGAATGACCTTATCATCCTTCGCAATCGCCGCCGTCGCTGGCACGTTTTGCCTCAGCCACGCAACCAGGTCCGCCGTGTCATCGCGCTGGAATGCACTCTGGTAACGCAAGAGTCCTCCGCGGTCCTTTGTCCAACTCGGCAGTTGCGCGGCGATGAGCGCCAATCCCGCCACCACCTGGATGATTAGCGCGCGGCGCGGGTCCCGGCTGAACCTGCCCAATTCCGTAACGCCAACCGCGGCCAGCAGGGTGAATACGCCGGTCGCCGGCAGAAAGTAGCGATCGTTGTCCTTCGGCGAAAATGAGAGCGCTACGGCGTAGAGGAATGGGAACGCAAAAATCATCCACTCCACCATCGTCAACTCCCGCCGCCGACGCGCGAAAACCCAAATGGTCAGCAGGAGCAGCCCCCAGATGACCGGCGTGGTATTTGCGAGGAAGATGCTCCAGTAGCGCGAGTGAGGAACGCTCTGCGTCATTTGGCCCTGCCCCTCGACGACCAACTTCGTCTCCTTGGCAAAACTTGCGCTGAACGTTTTCCAATCCTTGAGCAACGGGAAGTTCACCAGGACGATCACCACAATCATGGACACCGCGGCCGCGGTGAAAGCGCCGTGCCTGCGATTGCGGGCGATGACCGGAATGGCAAACGCCAGCGAGATGACTCCGAGGTATTTGCCGGAAATGGCGATGCCACAGGCAGTGCCGAGGCCCAGGGCGGCGGCAAGACCGGGGCTCGTTTGATACACATGCGCTGCGAGCAGCGTCACCGCGATACCAAGAAGGAGTGCCGGATCCTCCTTCATGTAGTGGGCGAGCTCGTAGAGCTGATGATGCAGTAGCAACGTGATGCCTGCGGCAATTGCGGCCGACCAACCACGCAGGCGATACGCGAGCAATGAAAGCGCGACGATGGAGATGCCGGTGAAAACCGCGGAAACACAGCGACCAAGCTCGACGGTGGTTTGCGGCTCCGTTGCGCCCGAGGTGCTCACCGCCAGCTTGGTGCACGTGAGCAAGAGCATCGGATGGTGAAAATTCCACGGCCTCATCCCGAGTACCTGCTCCACCTTCCCCGGCTCATCGGGATGGTAATACCACGCGAAGTCGTTGTGCTGCGTGTGCAGCACCAGGGTGGCCACGAATAATGCGACCGCCCACAGCGCGAGGCGCAGATTATTCATGGAACTGCTGGTCATGCGCGGCCACGCTTCAACGCGCGGAGCAGAAGATCCAGCGGGATGAACATCGCCGGAATGAAAATCAACCAGGCGGGCGCAAAATACCGGGCGTTGACGAGCGAAATGAGGAAGATGGCGCAGAGGTAACCGATGGAAATCACCACCCAGACGCCAAAGGTGCGCCAGTAGGCCACCGAAAGGATGAGGCTCAGGAGCAGCCACCAACCGAGGAAGGTCGGACGCGCCTTTTCAATTGCGTACGCCTCAGCTGGCGAACCTTTCGGCGGCTTGGGCATGTTCACCACCTGGCTGGCGGTTTCGTAGCCTGTCACCCAGGATCTCACCGTTCGCTCAGAGAATGAACCGGGCGGCGCCGATAACTGCGGGCGGAACTGCTCGTAAGGAGGAAGCGGTCCATTCTTTGGGAATCCGAAGGCCATCGGCAGACTCGTCTTTTTTCCTTCCGTCAACAGGCGCTGCGCTGTCGCGTAATGTCCCTCGAGCCGCTCGCCGTAGAAGGTCGACTGGAAGCGGTCATCGTTGAAGCCGGCCAAATTGGCCGAAGCGATCAAACGCTGCGCTCCGAGGTAAGCGAATTGCAGGGGCCGGGCTTTGATGCCCTCAATCGCCAAGCTCATGTAGAGCGCGCGCTTCTTGTTGGAATCCTTGTCGAGCGCCGCCCAGAGCGGGGGCGCATTCTCTTCGCTGGGAGAATCGAGGAAATCGAAGGGGAAGTCGTCCTTCGTGTAATAGGCGGCCAGGTCGCGGATGTAGGGTTCAACGATGGGCCGCAACTCGGCTTTATATTCGGCGTTTGCGGGCGTCTCGAGTTGCGTCAGCGGAAACGTCGCCACGTAGAGCAGCCAAGCCCCTTGCTTCTTCGAGCCGACGGTCATGGAGGCGCCGAACAGGACGACCAGCGCAACCCACCGACGCCAGTCCAGGATCCGCCACGCCTTCACCATCACGAGGCCGACCACGATTCCGGGCAGGACGAACCGGCCCGATGGCTTCGTCAGCAAAAAGACCGCGAGCGGCACGTAAAACCACCAGAAGAGCCGCCGGCCACGGGCCGGGTCCTGCTGCGTTACAAACGCCACCCATCCGCCGAAAGTCCACGCCAGCGCGGCAAAAAAGAGAACTTCTCCGAGCAACTCGTGCTCATACCAAAGGAACATCGGCAGGCCCGCATAGGCGACGGTAATCGGAATGATCCACCACTTCCAAAATTGCAGCGATTTCCGCGCAACGTAAGCGAGCGGGAGCACCGTGAGGAGTCCCAGGGCATGCTGAAACCACGCCAGCCATTTTAGCGGAGCACCCGGCAGAACCGACACCGGCACCATGAGCAGCGGGTAAAGGTAGCGGCGCTTTTCATCGAGCGACACGTAACCATCGCTCAGAAGCATGTGCGCGAAGCTGTAGTAACTCTTCGAGTCACTCCCCCAGTAGCCGTAGGGCAGGTAATTCAGCAGCAGCAGGCGCAACACCGCCCCAAAGATCAACGCGGGTGCTGACCAAATCAGCACGTCGCGCCAAAGCGGATGACGTTGAAAAAGAGCGCGAACGCCGCCAGACATCGCGCGGTTTCTAGAAGGCACCTCCACTAGCGGCAAGCGAGATACTTTAGGACTCGTCCCCCGTCGCTTGACTCACGCGTTCCGCTCACGGCACATCGCGGCGTGCCAGCCGCCCGCGTCACGCTCATCGTCTTTCTCAGCGTTTTCATCGCTGGGCTCGCGCTGTTTACGCGTCGAAACGATTTCCCGTTCTATTATCACCCGGATGAGCCGGGAAAAGTGGGCCAACTGATCAAGGGGAAGCGCAACTTCCACCACCCGATGTTCATGATGACCACGGCGGATGCCGCGCGGCGGGTCGTCCTGTGGGGAGATGCGAAGAAGGATCCGCAAAAAGTCGTGCTCGTGGGGCGTTGGCTTACGGCGATCGTGGCTGCGCTTGCCGCCGCTGCCCTCGCTGCCCTGGCCACCCGAGTCCATGGCACGATCGCCGGGTTTGCCGTTGGCGCATTATGCGTGGTGAATCCCCTCTTCTTTGAGCTCGCGCACTATTTCAAAGAGGACCCCTTCCTAGCGGCAGGGATCGCTCTCACCTGCCTGGCGATGCAGCGCATGACGTCGCAACCGAACGCTTCGGGCATCGCGCTGCTCGGCGCCGCCTGCGCCCTGGCTGCCGCCGGGAAGTTTGTCGGCTTCGCGCTTCTTCCCTTCGTGATTTGGGCCGCGGTCGTCGTGAAGGATTCGCCGCTCACCTTGGGACGCCGCATGCAGATCGTCTTCGGCAGCTTTGTCGGCGTCTGGCTGCTCTTCAATTGGTGGATCTTTAAATCGCCCGAACTGCTTTGGCAAAGCCTCGGCGAGGAAACGGCAAAAGCCTTCGGGGAAGAATACGGCCCGCGCCGGTCCGTGCCGCATACCTATTACTTCACGATTCAGAACATCTATAGCAGCAAGCTGATCTGGGTTGGCGCGGCCGTGTGGCTCGTCCTCGCTGCAATCCGAAGAGTGAAGGTTACCTCCGGCGAATGGCTCCTTCTGGGCACTGCGGTGCTGATGTTGGTCGCCTTCAGTTTCACGCCCAAAACCAGCCCGCGCTATCACCTGCCGATCACCCTCGCCTTGTCGTATTTCGCCGCGATCGGCGGATTCGGTCTCGCGAAGCTGATCGCCGCCGGACGCCCGTGTCTCGCCTGCGCGCTGGCGGGGATCTTCGTGATTCCCATTGTCGTGCAGGAAACCCTGCATCTTCTCCCCCTTTGCCGCAGCTTTGCGCGCGACGATCGCGTCGAACTCGAGGAGTTCATCCGCAATAATCTCCCTCCCTCTGCCTACCTTGCGCAGGACGAGGCCACAAACCTGCCTGAGCCCGAGCGGCGTCCCGAGCATGCGGGACGCGAACCTCTGCCGCAGAGGATGCTGAAGCGCGGTCCGGGCAAAAAAGAGATCGCAGATCATGCGGACCTCGCCGGCTTGCGCGCCGAGGGCATAACGCACCTCGCGATTTGCGAGCGCACCTACGGACGCTTCCTTGGTGGTGGCGACTCACCGGAAAAGCGCTTCTACAAGACCGCTCTCGATCGCGGAAAGATCCTCTTCACGCGTCCTGCTGGGCCAATCTCTTACCTTCAGCCGGGCCTCACTTTGATCGACATCACGCAACTTCCATGAAGACGCGCATCCACGTCCTCCTGCTCATCCTGCTTTCGCTCGGCGTGGCGGTGCTCTTTCTCGATGAGCCGCGTTTTGGGGACGATTTCACGTATTGGTATCATGCCTTCAACCTCCACGAGGAAGGCATGGATGCCTGGAGCGCGAAGAGCTTTCACCAGATCCGCTGGCCCGTTTGGGGCGTTTGCTGGGTGCTCCAGGGAATCTTTGGTCCAGGGCTTATCAGCTATTACGGCGCGCCTTTTCTCTACCTCACGCTCGGGTCGCTCGCTGCGTTCGGGTTCGGCCGCCTCCTCTTCAAGAGCTACGGCCTCGCGTGGGGTTGCTCGCTCGTCTTCCTTTTCCACCCACTCCTCGATTCCGCGGTAGAAACACTCCTCTCGCGTCCCATGCCCGATATGGGTGAAGGCGTGTTCGCCGCAGGCGCGGTCCTTTGCTGGTGGTTCATGATGCAGGCGGAGTCGAAAGCGCGCTGGATCTCACTCGGAGCCGCCGCCGGGGTTATCACCTTCATGGCGGAGGAGAATCGCCTCACGGGTTTCTTCATCATTCCCCTGCTCGGCTGCCTCACTCTTCTTTTCTTCCGTCAGCGATTGCTGCGTCTTGTGGTTCCCTTCGCGGTTTTCGCCGTCCTGCTTGCCGGCCAGATGGCCTTCTACAAAGCGCAGTTCGGCGCTTGGGATCACTTCCTGCAGGTCAACGCCGGCGCCAAGGGGCGGCGCGGAACGGAATCGGTGGCGCTGTGGTCGCTCCCTTTCCGCTTTCTCGACTCCCTGGCAAAGGGTGGCGTTCTCGCGCCCCTGTTCTCAGCGCTCGCGGCCGCGGGCATTTGGTTTGGCTGGCGCACTTACGGGAAACTTGGACGCGTTGTTGTCGCCTGGTTCATCCTGCTCTACCTCGCGTACGCGTGCGCGCCGCAGCAGATCTATCCGTATCGGCCGATGCTCCGCGACGCGGATCGTTTCCTCGCGGCGCTGGCCATTCCCTTCAGTGTGCTGGTGGTGGTCGGCATCGCCGGAATGGTCCAATTGATCGCCGCCTCGCCGAAAGCGCGACGGTTCGACTTTAGCAAAACGTTCCAGTCGCGCCCTGTGCTCGTCGGCGCCGCGGCGTTTGCCCTGCTGGTCGTCTTGTCCGCAAAGCCCATCGGCGACCGCGACTTCTTCAGCCTCTCCTACGTCAATGCCATGCGCGCGCACATGCGGTCGCTGCCGGCGAACGCAAAGATCTTCACGCATCATCACATGCGGGCGCTGGCGTTCATGGTGGACGCAGAAACCGCCCGCCGCCTCACTTGGTTCGCCGATGACAAGTGGATCCTCGATCGCGACGAGAAACAGGAAGAGCTGGCGCGCTCGGCGGATGAGTTTTGGTACATCCGCAAACTCGCCCTCCTCCGAACGGCGAAAAGCATCACTTCGGATGAAGTGAAAAAGCAGCCTCCGCTTGCCTCGTACTTCGATGCTCCGGAGCGTGAGTGGCAGCTTGCCGAAGTGCTCGCGCGCGGTGATTCGCCCGATGTGGTGATGTATCGGAAGCGCGCCGCAAACACGCCACCCCCGCTGATCCTCGAAGCAACTTCACCCGAACTTCGTTCGCTTCTTCCGGCTCTGCCTTATGAATGGAAACGCGGCGACACAAAGGACACGGTCGATTTCCGCTGGGCTCTTCCGCAGAGCTTGAAGGGAAAGCTGGCGCGCATCGAGATGGAGGCCGCGAGCGATAATCGGGAGGCGTTCACGGTCTACGCTGCGTTTGTTTTCGGGAAGAAGGTCCAGGAGCCTGCTTACAACCTGAAGCCGTACTTCTTCAAAGAAGGTGGCAAAGAGTTCGCCGCCCTCGCCATCCCGCCTGACGCCGACGCGTGCCAGATCCGGGTGAAGTTTGAAAAGGGAGCGAAGTGGGCGCGCATCACGAACGCGCGGCTCGTTGCGGATTCGAAGCAGTAATGCGTGCTCGGGGATTCGCGTCGCCGCGTGACGAATGCGTCCATCTCGAAACTCTCAAAGACTCGACAGATCTGCTAAACGAATGGTCGAGCGTCATTGTCCCAAGGAGGGGCAGTCTCCAGGCTGCCCTAGCGCGGCCAAGCACAGCGTGGTCATCAGTTCAAAGTTTGCGGGTGAGGGATAATTCGACTGATAAAGCAATCCCGAAGCGGACACGTTGTGTGCGTTCTGCCGCTAGGGCAGCCTGGAGACTGCCCCTCCTTGAGACAATGACGCTCGACCCTGCTCCCCGAGCGACGCGAGAACATCGCGCGCTTGAACCGGCTTTCACCTACTCAACGAAAGATCTTTTTAAAGAACGTCCCTACGCGGTCGATTGGGCCTTGCGATGATGAGCGGCGCGGGGACGTCTGCACGCGGCGCTTTGGCTTTGGCTTTGATTTTGTAGCAGAGGAGGAGCGGGCAGATCTCTCGTTCGTCGGATCGCTGACCGCTGTGTCGTCCGTCGCATCTATGGCGTCAGCAACTTCAGCGTCGTCCTCAATTCTTCGGGCCGCGGCCGCGACTTCCACCTGGAAAGGCGATTTGGCAAATCCGTCAAACGAGAGCACCGAGCCGCTGGTCGCGTTGAGGACGATGGAACCGAGCAAACTTCCGTCTTGTCCTCTGCACGTGAGCCGCCAAGCCGGGGCCGAATCGATCTTCAGCAATTCGTAGCGAATGACGCCGAGCAACTGGCCGTTGTGGAGTGCAAACTGCGCGGCAATTCCCGCCGCTTCCGGGCTGTTCAACTTTACCACCGTTGAGCCCACGACGTCTTCCGCAGAAACCCGGTCGGCAAACTGGGAGAGCGCCCGGTTCGCGACGACTTTGCCTTCCGAAATGACGAACTCCCGCAACCCAGCAGGAAACGCGGGCTCGTGCGCGAGGACATACCAGCGATCGGGAAAAGGACGCCCCTCCGGACCTTCGATTCGGGCAACTCGCGTGGCCACGTCTTTGGGTAGCAAGGCGAGCGCTCCGAGCGCGGTTGTGTCTGGACCCGCACCTGCCTTGGGGTCAGAAGCACCGCCGCGGGAAGCCTCTCGCTGGGCAGACGCAGTAAGTGCCAGGCACCCAAGGATGACGAGCAAACGGAACATCGCGGATGCGCGGTAAAGAGGCACCCGGCGTGCCAGCGGCGATCAATTCAGTCAGCAGCGCGCGGGTTGCGGATGCGGAAGCATTCAACCTTAAAACCGTTTTTTTGAATCGATCTGTGTCGATGCGCGAACTCGAAAAGGCATGGCGAACAACCCGGGGACCGCTTGGGTCAAGCCTGGCATCAATGAATCATTCAATCGGAAATAGGTTCCGAAGCTCTCCCAACGTTTGAGCGTTTTTTGCGGGCCAAACTTTGGCCAGCCTCATCATCCGCAGCTTTGGCAAGGCGGGGCGCAGTCTCCGCGGGTTCTCGGTGAGTCCTAATCCCTCGGGCGGTAATACTCCGTCCCGTTTGAATCCCTCCGAACGTTCGGATTCGAAGGTGGCGGAGTGGGTCGGCGCTCGGTGCGGCGGGGGGCGGGTTCGCCGGTGAAGGTGCGCTCGACTTTGTCGCCGAACTTCTGGAATGCGCCGCCGATGTGCCGGCCGGCGCGATCGAAGAAGCGCGTGACGCGGTTGCCGAAGTTTTCTCCGGACTGGCGCGGGCGGGACTTGGGTTCCACCCGGCGCGGCGGCTCATCGACGATCACGACGTCCTCATCGGTCGGTGGCGGCGGCGCGTAATCGTCGCCATCCTTCGGACGATTTCGATTGTCCACCACCTTCGGAACCGGCGCCGAGCCCTTGTTCAAGCCGGTGGAGGTCAGCAGCTTTCCCGTCTCTGCGCCCATCGTGAGGATCGCCGTGTTTCCATTCTGGTCATCGACCAAACGGAGTTCCCACACGGGAGCGCCGTTCTTGCCCTGACCGCGCAGGAGAAAGCTAACGTAGTCGTAGGCGAAGCCCGTCTTCTTGGCCTCGCGCTCGGCGACGGTATACGCACCGTCGCTGTCGAGATTCAGCTGACCCATGTTCATGGGATCTCCTCCCCCCACCGCCTGCGGAGTGCGCTCGCCGGAAATCGATGTCCCCTGCACGTCAAACTCACGCACTCCGTTTGGCGCTTTGTCGTCGAGCACCGCGATTTTCCACGTTTTCGGCTGCGGCGCACCTTTCGTGCCGCGCACTTCGATCACGCGATCGAGCAATGCGTCACCCCGCGCCTTGCCCACCACCCGCAACGCTTCGTAGGCCGTCCCAGCGGAGTACCCGGCGACGGCGGTAAGCGACAGAAGGCCGCAGAGGAGAATCTTCATAGAATCGATGATGTCTGATGAGTGCTAGTTTTCCAGCACTTTCGGTTCAGGCGCCTTTGACAGCCCCGTGTTGTTCGACGAACCAAGCGTAAGTTTGTTCGATTCCTGCGCGCAATGGAATCTGTGGCTTCCATCCAAGCGCCCGCAGGCGCGAGCTGTCCATCAGCTTGCGCGGGGTGCCGTCGGGCTTCGAAGTGTCGAAGGTCAGCGCTCCCTTGAATCCAACGACTTCGCAAATGGTCTCCGCCAGTTCACGGATGGTCACATCGTCGCCATAGCCGACGTTGATCAGCGCGGAGTCATGGTGGTTTTCGAGCAGGAAACGGCAGGCGGACGCGAGATCGTCCACATGCAGAAACTCGCGCCGCGGTGTCCCCGTTCCCCACACGACGACTTCGGAATCTCCCCGCTCTTTTGCCTCATGCACCTTCCGCAAGAGCGCCGGCAGCACGTGGGAGTTTTGCAGGTCGAAGTTGTCGCCCGGTCCGTAAAGGTTCGTGGGCATCGCCGAAAGGAACGGCTTTCCATACTGCTTCGCGTAAGCCTGGCACAGTTTGATACCCGCGATCTTTGCAATGGCGTAGGCATCGTTCGTCGGCTCCAGCGGACCCGTGAGCAGGGCGTCTTCACTGATCGGTTGCGGTGCGAACTTTGGGTAGATGCAGGAACTTCCCAGGAAGAGCAGTTTCTCGGCGCCAAACTCCGCCGCGGCCTCGATGAGGTTGTTCTGGATCTGCAGGTTCCAGAGCAGGAACTCCACGGGATAATCGTTGTTGGCCTTGATCCCCCCGACCTTGGCCGCAGCCACGACCACGACGCTGGGGCGCTCTTTCTCGAAGAAAGCCCGGGTAGCCTCGCGATCGCGCAGGTTCAACTCCTCCGAACTCCGCGTGAGCAGCGACGTGTAGCCCGCCCGCTGTAGCTCGCGGTGGATCGCTCCCCCGGCGAGACCGCGGTGGCCGGCAACATAAATGCGGTCGGACTTCAACATGGCGCTGCGATAAAGCAGGCTTGCCGCGGTTTGCAAAGCCGTCCGATGAGCCTCCGTCCCACTATCCGCGCGAATATGCGCAGCGCGCGGCGACTTAGATCGTAGAACGTCTTAACAAACTGCGAGCGCACTTGCGAGGGGAGCATGGGCCTCCGGCGCCTTCGGCCCGTAAAGGAGGACTCCCCAAGCACCAGCCGCGGCATTCCAGGATTCCAAGTGTATGAGGCACCCTCACTGACGCTGGCGCAGGGCCAACGGTGCTCCCGGCAACTCAATTTATTCAATTTGCGGTGACCCCACCTACGGGCCGGAGGCCCATGCTCCCTTCGTTGCGGCTCCTCCGCTCGGTGGTCGACGTGAATTTATGATCGCGCTCGGCACCACTGCCGGGTTCCATGCGCCGCATGGCTCGCCTGTCTGTCCTGAAGACCTACAAGCTCTACATTGGAGGCAAGTTCCCCCGCGGCGAAAGCGGCCGGGTGGCCGCGGCCACCGCGCCCAACGGCGAAGCGCTCGGGAACTTCAGTGTGGCCTCCAGGAAGGATTTCCGCGATGCCGTCGTGGCTGCGCGCAAAGCGCAGCCGGGTTGGGCAAAAGCCACGGCTTACCTGCGCGGACAAATCCTCTATCGCGCCGCCGAGATGCTCGAGCAGCGCAAAGGGGAACTCGCCGGGGAACTCTCCCGAGTCGGCGTAAAGGGCGCGGAAAAGGAAGTGGAAGCTGCCATCGACCGGCTCGTCTATTACGCCGGCTGGACCGACAAGTTTCCCCAACTCTTCGGGAGCGTAAACCCGGTGGCCACCTCGCATTTCAATTTCACCTTTCCCGAGCCGACTGGGGTCGTCGTGGCAGTTTGCCCCGATTCCCCTGCCCTGCTGGGTCTCGTGTCCCTCGTAGCACCCGCAATTCTCAGCGGAAACGCGTGCATCGTGCTGGCGGGTGAAAAGGCTCCGCTCGCCGCGATCACATTCGCAGAAGTGATCGCAACGAGCGATCTGCCCGGCGGCGTGATCAACGTTTTGACCGGCTCGCGCGCGGAACTCGCGCCGCACTTTGCCAGCCATATGGATGTGAACGCCATCGTGGATGGCTCCGGGGACGATACGCTCCACGCGGTCTTGCAAAGCGGCTCGGCGGCAAACCTGAAGCGCTACGCCCGTCGCGGGCTGACGGGAAATGAATGGCAGGGGTCAGCGGGGGAAGACCCGTATTGGATCCTAGATACCGTGGAGATGAAGACCGCGTGGCACCCAATCGGCGTTTGATATCCTGGGATGTCAAAACGCGCGCTGCTCCTGGTTCTTGATTCCGTTGGTTGCGGCGCTGCGCCGGATGCCGATCGCTACGGTGACGCGGGCTCAGACACGCTCGGGCACATTTACCGTGAGACCCCGGGTTTTTCGCTTCCGAATATGGAGGCGCTCGGCCTAGCCGCGATTCTCGGGCGGCAGGATGGGTCGAAGCCAGGCGCGTCTTTCGGCCGGATGCGCGAACAGAGCGCCGGCAAGGATACGACGACCGGGCACTGGGAAATTGCGGGCGCGACGCTGAGCGAACCATTCGCGACTTTCGAGGAGTTCCCGCCGGAGTTGCTGGAGCCGATCGAGAAAGAAGCCGGCATTCGTTTCATCGGAAACTATCCGCGCAGCGGCACCACGATTCTCGATGAACTCGGGCCCGAGCACATGGCGACGGGAAACCCGATCGTTTACACGAGCGCGGATTCCGTCCTGCAAATCGCAGCGCACGAGCGGGTCTTTCCGCTCAAGAAGCTGTATGCGCTCTGCGAGATTGCGCGAAGGCACTGCGACAGGTGGCGGATCGGCCGCGTCATTGCGCGCCCGTTCGAAGGTGAGCCGGGCGCATTTCGACGCACGTCCGGCAGGCATGATTACGCCATGCTCCCTCCGCGCACGGTTTTGAACGCCATCCAGAAGGCAGGGCACTCGATGATCGGGATCGGCAAGATTTCGGATATCTTCGCTGGGAGCGGCATCACCAGATCAATTCCTACCACTTCGAACGAGGAAGGAATGAAGGCGATCGCTGACTTATGGACGCGCTCACTGGGCGGATTGCTCTTCGCGAACCTCGTCGATTTCGACATGCTCTTCGGGCATCGCCGGAATGTGCCCGGGTATGCTGGCGCCCTCGTCGAATTCGACGCCTGGCTTCCCCGCTTCCTGCGGACGGTTGAGCCGGATGACCTCGTGATCATCACGGCTGACCATGGGAACGATCCGACCCACGCGGGGACCGATCACACCAGGGAAGAAGTTCCGCTGATCGTGCTGCACCAGGGACGCAGCAAGGATCTGGGCACTCGCTCGAGCTTCGCAGATGTTGCCGCGACGTTGGCGGAGTATTTCGGACTGCCCGACCGATTCGGCGCCGCGTCGTTCCTTCCGTAAGTTTTGAGCCGCTTGCGAGAAAGCGCGAGTTTCTCATCGGTCAATTCCGTGATATAGGTGGCAGCATGGCAGCTCGCGCTTCGCTTCTTGAAAGCCCGGTATTCTCCGCGGCAGAGCTGCTCGCCCGACTGGACGAGCATGAAGCGGATCTCGTCTTGCCCATGGAGCGGCTTTTCGATGATCTCCCCAACGTCGTCTTCTTCGGAAAGGATCGCGAAGGTCGCTACCTGTGGGTGAACGAGACGCTTGCCCGGCGTTGCGGCGCTGAGAGCAAATCCCGCCTCGTAGGCAAGAAGCCGTCGGATGTTTTTCCGCAACCGCTGGCCAGCCACTACGAGCGGCAGGACCAACGCGTCCTCCATGCGGGGAAATCCATCCTGCATCGCCTGGAACTCCACCTTTACGCCGGCGGACAGCGCGGCTGGTGTCTCACGAATAAATACCCGATCCGCGATCGCAGTTCCGCGAGGATTTGCGCCGTCATGGGAATCTCCCGCGACGTCGAGACATCTGCCCGCGGCGCCGAATCACGCGGTTACCCCGAGCTCGCGCGAGCGGTGGAGGTCATGCACGAACGGATCGCCGCGCCGGCGCCGATCGAGGAATTGGCCGACCTCGCCGGTCTATCACCGAGTCGATTCACGCAACTAGTTCAGCGGCTGTTTCACCACACCCCACGAGAGCGTTACATGAAGATTCGGCTCGATGAACCGGTGCATATGCTGGGGACGACGGACGCCTCGCTGGCGGACATCGCGCTGGCCACTGGCTTCTGCGATCAGAGCGCGTTTACCCGGCACTTTCGGAGGCTGACCGGACTGCCGCCCGGCGCATTTCGGTCGCGAGGCGGAGCCTGCTGAGCACGTCACTCCATTTGCACAGTCAACTTTCGAGAATACCGCTGATGCGCCCTTGGTGGGACTGCAAAAACTGACTCCCGGCGAGCTTCACTCTTTGCAGGAGCTGCAAAGACCGTCTCCCGGCGAGCTTCACTCTTTGCAGGAGCTGCAAAGACCGTCTCCCGGCGAGCT
>CBHXZU010000041.1:0-15967 GCA_966125105.1 uncultured Prosthecobacter sp. | reverse complement strand
AGAACAAAACGCAGATGGACGAGTACTTCGCCATGGTCGAGGAGGCGAAGAAGCGTGACCATCGCAAGCTCGGCAAAGAGCTGGAGCTTTTCACCTTCGACGAAGACGTCGGCCCCGGCCTCCCGCTGTGGCTGCCGAACGGCACGGTGCTCATCGAAGAGCTCGAGCAGCTCGCGAAGGAGACGGAGTTTGCCGCGGGCTACGATCGCGTGCGTACCCCGCACCTCGCTCGCGAAAACATGTATCTCACCAGCGGGCATCTTCCGTATTACGCGGACTCGATGTTCCCGCCAATGGATCTCGCGGAAGAATCCGAGCGCGAAGCTCGCAAACGCGCAGAAGAAACGGTCGCCGCGCTGGAGTCCGCATTCACCATGCAGGCGGGCGACTATTACTCGTCGCGGCACGGCGAAGATCAGAGCGAGATGGCGAAATATGGCAGCCTCACGGAATGGTTCCGCGAGGTGCTCAAGTCCGAGGACCAGAGTGAAGGTCCGGACGTGACGCTGGTCACGTTGTTCGAACAGCTGGCCGCAGGCCGCCAGCGGCTGCACGAATTGCAAGGCATCGGTCGCTATTACCTAAAGGCGATGAACTGCCCGCACCACCACAAGGTGTTCGGCGCTGTTCCTCGCAGTTACCGCGACCTGCCATTACGCCTCGCGGAATACGGCACCTGCTATCGCTACGAGCAGTCGGGCGAATTATTCGGCCTCATGCGCGTGCGCTCGATGCAGATGAACGACGCGCACATTTACTGCACCGAAGAGCAATTCGAGGAAGAGTTCCGCGCGGTGAACGAGATGTACCTGAAGTATTTCAAGATCTTCGGGATCGAGAAATACGTCATGCGTTTCTCCACGCACGATCCGGCGAAGCTCGGGCAGAAATTCGTCAATGAACCCGAGTTGTGGAAGAAGACCGAGGACATGGTGCGCGGCGTGTTGCAGCGCAGCGGGATCAATTATGTGGAAGTGGCGAACGAGGCCGCGTTTTACGGGCCGAAGATCGACGTGCAGGTGTGGAGCGCGATCGGACGCGAGTTCACGATTGCGACCAACCAGGTGGACTTCGCCGTGCCGCAGCGGTTCAACCTCACGTACCGCAATTCGGACAACACGCAGAAGACCCCGCTGTGCATTCATCGCGCCCCGCTCGGCACGCACGAGCGGTTCATCGGCTTCTTGATCGAGCATTATGCCGGCAACTTCCCGCTCTGGCTTTCGCCAGAGCAGGTGCGGGTGCTGACGATCGGAGACGAGCAGCCCCTCGTGGATTACGCGAACGCGATCGTGACCGAGCTGCGCAGCCACGGCATTCGCGCCGAGGGCGACTACGGCACGGACAAGATCAACGGCAAGGTCCTCCGCGCGGAAGAGCGCAAAGTGCACACCATGCTGGTGATCGGAAAACGGGACCTCGAAGGTGGCAATGTGAGCCTCCGCGTGCACGGCAAAGGCAACCTCGGCGCCAAGCCGCGCGCTGAAGTCGTGGCCGATCTCATCGCTGCGGTGAAAGAGCGGCGGTCGTAGACGTCCGTTCTACAGATATTTCGGCCTACCCGTCCGATTAGCTGCCGCTGGCGTTAGCGCGACACGTCTCGATGCCGGAGGCATCATAGCCTGTAGCCGGAACAGCAGTATGCGTGTGCTTCCCGGAGGGAAGCCAGCGTCGTTCCAACGTGAGCACTCGTCCGAATCGAAGGGTGCTGGCGCCCCTTCGGGGAGTAACGGATCGTCTCATTTCTGGTGGCCACGCTCGTGCCTCGCGTGACCACCCTATGGCTGCACGCTTTGATCCCTACGAGATTGAGCCACGACTGCACCCGAGTTTGACGCCGCCCGAGTGTTGAGATGTGACGAGCGTAGCCTCAACAAGTCCGCAGGCGCGGCGCAAAGGCTTGGCGCCAGCGGGATGCTCTGACCTGTTCTGTGCAGCCTGTGGTGACGACGAACGCTAGCAGCCAGGGGCTTACACCCAAGCGTAGCGCTCGTGACGTTCGACTTCGCTGGCCTCGGGCCCGCCGGAGGCAATGAGCGGCAGGCTCGGGTTCTTGAAGTCGATTCCGGCGAGCTGCGTATAGTGCACGAAGACGTCGGTGTTATCGATCAGACCGGTAAAGTGTTCCGATCCGGGACCAAGCGCCACGATGCCGACGAAATCGGCCGTGTGCGTATTGCCCGTCCAGCCGACGCCGTAGCGATTCGCCATGACTTGGCCGAGCTGCGTGACGACTGAGTTCATCTGGTCGTATAGGGCCGGGTAAGTCCCGCCGAGGACCTTGGCGAATAGTTCCGCGCGGCGCTGCGACATTTTGTAGCCGGTCGTCGAAGCAATGATGTCGATGAGCGCCTTCGGCTCCACGGTGAGCGCGGAAGCCATTTGGATCGCGGCGGTGAACTTCGTCTTATCGTCGTCCGCTTTTTCGCCCTCGGATTTGCCGTTCGGATCGATCTTCGCCATCGGATCGGCCACATCGAGTTTGTCTTCGACATCCGACGGAACAGCCGGAACCTTCACCTTCTGCCCGGCTTTCTCGAGCTTCTTCACGATCTCCGAGAAAGACGCGGTCGCCTGCTGCATCGTGGCGAAGCGCTGCGAACTCGAACGGTAACCACCCCCCATGCCGTTGAGGCCGAGATTGGAGTTGGCGTGATCGGTCGTGATCACCACGAGCGTGTCGGGGTGCTTCTTCTGAAACTCCAGCGCGACGTCGATCGCTTCGTCGAGCGCGAGCTGGTCATTGATCGCGGCCGGCGCGTCGGAGTTGTGCGCGGCGTGATCGATGCGGGCGCCTTCGATCTGCAGGATGAACTTCTCATGCCGCTCGAGCCGGGCGAGCGCGGCCTTCGCCATCTGCGCAATGGTCGGGGTCTTGGCGCGGATCTTCGCGTCGTACAAATAGTCGATCGTGTAGGGAAGATGGCCATCGGCGAAGGTGCCGAGGAGCCTGGTGTCGGTCGGGGCCTTGTTCAGCCCATCGAGGTCCTGCACCACGGCGTAGCCAGCGGCAGTGAAGTCACCAGCGAGGTCGCGTTTATCCTTGCGCTTCTTCGCGTCGAAAAACGGCCGGCCGCCGCCGAGGAGCACGTCGACTTTCCGCTCGAGGTACTGCGCCGCAATCGCCTGCGAGTCGCCTCGAGATTTCACCGCAACGGCAAATCCGGCGGGCGTGGCGTGGGTGATCTCCGCCGTGGTGACGAGCCCCGTCGCCCAGCCAGCTTGCGAGAAAAGATTGTAGAGCGGTGAGAGCAGGCGCCCATCGGGCAGCACGTTCACGGCGCCGTTCACCACGCGGCTGCCACTGCCCCATGCGGATGACGCGGCAGAGGAGTCCGTCACTGCCGAGTTGAGCGAGCGCGTGTTCATCAGGCCCGAGCGCGCGGCGGCATTCTTGTAGAGCTGCATCCACGAGAGCTCACGCTTGCGGGTGAGTTGCGAATAGAGGTTCGAGCAGGTGAGCGTGCCCATGCTCATGCCGTCGCTGACGATGTGGATGATCTTCTTCGGCTTTTGCCCGGCTTGTGTGAGGAGAGCTTCGGCGGAACGGGCAATGTGCGGAGCGGTGGCGGCAGACGCGCCGGCGGCGACAAGTCCGGTGCGGGAAAGGAACGAACGGCGAGAGATCATGGAAGTGTAGGCGGGAGGGGAGGTGCACCATAGCGCAACCACGGGCCGCGCAAGGATAAACCTCCCGGCTGGTCACAATCCGTCCGGCGCGATTACCTTTGTCGCGATGCTTTCATCCTTGCTGCCCGCGAGACTTTTCTTCGTCGCCATGACGTGGGTGGAATGGGCGGAAGTGCTCAGCTACGTCGTGACCATCTTCGGCTTTCCCATGGCCATCATGGTCTTCCTCTACGAGCAGCGGAAGGAGCGACAAAACGAGCAGGAGGAGATCTATCAAAGGCTCTCCGACGAATACGCGAAGTTCCTGCGGCTGGTACTCGATAACGCGGACCTTTACCTGCTAAGACGTGGCGGACAGGACGCGGAACTCTCGGAAGAGCAAAAGGAACGCAAGTTCGCCATTTTCAACATCCTCGTATCCCTCTTCGAGCGCGCCTACATCCTCGTGTACGACGATGAAATGGACCGCCAGACGCGCCGGCTGTGGCTCTCGTGGGAGGACTACATGCGCGAGTGGTGCCGGCGAACGGACTTTCGCGCCGCGCTAAGCGAACTCTTGCGCGGGGAGGACGAAGATTTCGCGTCGCACATTCGGAAAATCGCCGATCAGGAATCTCGGCAAATTAGCACTGCCGACGCAACTGCTTCACGCTAGAATACATACCGCATGCACCAGAACGACGTGTCGTAATCCTTGCGGGATATCGCACGATCCTCCTATATACCGTTTCACCGTCAAAGTTATGCCTACTGAACCAGCCGGCTCATCTCCGGAACCCGCGCCTACTGAGCAGCCGCCTGCCTCGGGACGGCGCGAATTCATGAAGTCCGCAGCGTGCGTGGCGCTCGGGAGCGCATGTGTTGCGGCGCCACTCGCGGCAGGTGTGGTCGTTTTGCTTGGGCCTCTGCGCAAGCCCGCGCCGGACGGTTCATGGGTGAACCTGACGAAGCTCGCACAGCTTCAGGTGGGCGGTGCGCCGCGGCTGTTCCAGGTTTACGTGGCCCGCACGGATGCGTGGACCCGGCATAACGCGAGCGCGGTGGGGTCGGTTTACCTCGAGCGAAAGGGCGAAAATGAGGTTATCGCCTTTTCCACCTCGTGTCCGCATCTTGGCTGCGCGGTCGTGTGGCAGGATACGGAGCGGCGGTACTTTTGCCCCTGCCACGACAGCGCCTTTGCGAAAGACGGCGCGATCATTCAGCCGAGCCCGTCTGCGCGCGCCTTGGATTCCCTTCTCGTGGAGATCCGCAATGGCGATGAGGTGTGGGTGCGCTTCCAGGATTTCAAGGCAGGCATCAAGGAGAAGATCCCGGTCGCATGAGAGCTTTCATCAACTGGCTCGATAGCCGCACGGGGGTCCGGAAGCTCGTCAGCACCGCGCTTTACGAGCACGTGCCGGGCGGCGCGCGCTGGCGCTACATCTGGGGAAGCACGCTCTCGTTCGCGATCGTGGTGCAGTTCATCACAGGCATCTTCCTATGGATGAACTACAGCCCGAGCGCGCAGTCCGCGTGGGAGAGTGTCTATTACATTAATGAGGTGATGCCCGGCGGATGGATCCTTCGCGGCATTCATCATTACATGGCGCAACTGATGGTGCCGCTGCTGATCCTGCACTTCATGCAGGTGATCATCGACGGCGCATACAAAGCGCCGCGGGAGTTTAACTACTGGTTCGGCCTCGGCTTGCTCGTGCTGACGCTGGCGATCTCGCTGACGGGCTACCTGCTCCCGTGGGATCAGCGTGGCTATTGGAGCACGAAGGTCGCCACAAACTTGATCGCGGGCGTTCCGGTTGTCGGTGAAGGGATGCAGCGCGTCGTCGTGGGCGATGCCAATTACGGACATCACACGCTCACGCGTTTCTTCGCGTTGCATGCGGGCGTTCTTCCCGCGCTGCTCGTGGCGCTCATCGTCGCGCACGTCGCCCTTTTCCGGAAGCACGGGCTGACGGCGAAACTCCCGAAGAAGAAGCCCGACGCGATGTTCTGGCCGGACCAGGTGCTGAAGGATGGCGTCGCGTGCCTCATCGTGCTCGGCGCGGTGATCGGCCTCGTATGGCACTTCAAAGGCGCCGAGCTGGGCGCTCCCGCAAATCCATCCGAGCCCTACAGCGCGGCGCGGCCGGATTGGTATTTCATGGCGCTGTTTCAATTCCTGAAACTGAAGCCGTTCCAGGGCGACGGGCTCATCTGGGGATCGCTCATCATTCCCTCGCTGATCTTCGGCCTGCTCGTGCTCATGCCTTTCATTGGGCGCTGGAAGCTCGGGCATTTCTTTAACATCTTCGTGATCGTCGTCGGACTCGCGGGATACACCGCGCTGACGGCGATCGCCTTCCGGCACGACGCCACCGATCCGAAGTACAAGAACGCCGTCGCGCAAGCGCGGCAGGACGCGCACCGGACGAAAGAATTGGCGCGCCAACGCCAGGGCATCCCAACGGAAGGCGCGCTCGCCTTGCTGCGGGAGGATCCGCAGACGCAAGGCCCGCGCCTTTTCGCCTCGGAATGCGCGAGCTGCCACACCTACTCGGGTCATGATGGATTGGGCGGGATCGTAAAGGAAATCAGCGCGCCGGATCTCAAGGGATTCGGGTCTCGGGATTGGCTGCGCGGATTCATGGACCCGGCGCAGATCGAGACGCTGAAATATTTCGGAGGGACCGCGTTTGTGAAACCGAAGGACGGCGGCAAGAAGAGCAAGATGGTGCGGTTCATCCTCGACGATGTCGCCGAGTACAAGCCGGACGAAAAAGCGCAGCTCGAGAAAATCATCATGGCCGTGAGCGCGGAGGCGAAGTTGCCTGCGCAAAAGGAGGCCGACGTGAAAGACGCCGGCGCCATCGAAGAAGGCCGCAAACTGCTGGCCGACATCGCGCTTGAGTGCACGGACTGCCACGCCTTCCACGACATTAAGGGCGGCACGGGCCCGGACTTCACCGGCTACGCTTCCGTCGAATGGATGAAGGAGTTCCTTAAAAACCCCGGCCACGACCGCTTCTACGGCAAGCTCAACGATCGCATGCCTGCCTTCGGCGAAACCAGCCGGCTGAGCGAGAAGGAACTCGAGATGCTCATCCGCTGGTTGCGCGGAGAATAGAGCAACGCCAAATTTAGAGCAGTTGCCAAAAGTCATTTCCGGTTAGCGCATTTTCCGAACCGGCGAAAAAGTGGGTCATCCTGCTATGGAGCTTTAGCGACTGAAGGACCCCGAGCCATTCACGCGCGACTCCTTAACCGGAAACTTCTTTTGGCACGCTCTAGTTTCCGCGTCGTAAGCACGCCTGCGGAAAGGAGCGCGCGTTTTCAACCCCTTGGGAGCGGAGCGGTCGGGCGTTATCCCGAAACTGCTTTTGGCAATCACTATAGAGTAGAACCGCAACGAACCGGGCCGCCGCGCGACAGGAGGAAAGATCGAGGCAACTGCGCCACAAATCGACCGAACTGTGCCACGGATCAATCGGAGTGCGCCACAAATCGACAAAACTGCGCCACAGATCAATCAAACTGCGCCACAGATCGCCGTGACTGCGCCACAGATCAGTGTGACTGCGCCACAGATCGATATTCCGCGTGCTAGATCAATCTGACTGCGCGCGAGATCAGTATTCCGCGTGCCAGATCGATATTCCACGCGCGAGATCGCCGTGCAGCATGCGAGATGTCCGTTCCGTGCAGCGGATCGCAGCAGCACGCCTGTTTTAGGACAAAAGGGGGCGACAATGGAAAGGGGTGGTTGGTTTCCCGGTGGTGGCGCTTCGTGGGACGCCGCGCCTTTGGACGGAGATTCGGGAGATGAAGTTCGGCGTGTGAAATCCTCGGCGATCTCGGGGAAGACGGGCTCTCAGAACCTATCGATGAGCAGGGTAGAGCCGAGGTTCGTTTCCCGAACGGTGCTGCTCAGGTCGAGCGTGTAGATGTGCTCAGCCTCTCTGCCGGTTGCGTACGTGCTGCTGGCGGAGACGGACTTGGCCCACTGCTGCGAACCATCGCGGCCGATCAGTTGAAGCGCGTCGATTTCCTCCCACCCGGGTTTTTTCGAAGTATCCAGGTAGACGCGCACCTTCGAGGCAGTGACGTTGGCCGGGAAGGCGAATGGCGTGTCTGCGATGGCTTGGCCGCGACTCGGATCTTCGCCGGACCACACCGGGACTTCCGTGCCGGTATCCATGACGGCGACGACTTTGGTAATGGCGCCGGGATTCGAGGTCTGCCGGACGATGAGCTTCGCAATATCGGTGGGTTTCGCGAACGTGGCTTGGATCCACTCCACTCCGCCATCGGCCGAAGCGGGAGCCCACGCCGTGCGGAAATCTCCGGCGCTCGCGGTGTCCGGCGCGCCAACGGCCTGCTCTGGACCCCAGGCGCGCGCGCTGGCTTTGCGCTGCTTCTGATCCTCCGCTTCGAAGCGGGCGAGCAGTTGCTCGATGATGTCGGCCTGCGCATTCACCACGCGCTCCAGTTCATCGACTCGATCGAGTTGGACATCCGGTGGCTCCTCGACGGGCACGCCTACGCGCGATTGCTCCGACGCGCTGGGATACGCAGTTTCCGCCGGCCTGGGATCACGAGCGGAGTCGCCTCGGGCAGCCGAGGCCAAGTGGAGCGACGCGATCTCGCGGCGAAGTTCCGTGAGCTCGTCCTGCAGTTCATCATGCCTCCACCACTGCGCGATGAGGGTGATTCCGAATACGATGGCGATCCAGGCCTGTGGTTTCATGCGCTGAAGGTTTGCGAGGATGGTAGGACGGCCGTCCGGCGTTGTCTCGGATCCGGATGTCAAAAAACTGTCAGCAGGAGGGCCTTTGACGATTTGCACTGCGCGAGTCCTTCGCTTTCATCCGGACTGTGCAATTCAAGGACTACTACGCGACACTCGGTGTGCCGAAGACGGCTTCGCAGGACGAAATCCGCAAAGCGTTCCGCAAGCTCGCGCGGCAGTATCACCCCGACGTGGCGAAGGATAAGAAGGCGGCGGAGGCGAAGTTTAAGGAGATCAACGAAGCGAACGAAGTGCTCGGCGACCCGGAAAAGCGCGCCAAATACGACGAGCTTGGCGCGGACTGGAACCAGCCACGCGCGCAGCAGCAGGCGCGGAGTTGGGAAGAGATGTTCGGCCAGGGAGGCGGCTTTGATTTCGGCGGCGGAGGGCGGGGGAACGGCGGTGGCTTCAGCGACTTCTTCGAGGCATTCTTCGGTGGACGGGGTGCCGGTGGCGCGGCGCGCGGCCGAGGCGGAAGACGCAACGTGCAGCAGCGCGGGGAAGACGTGGAGTTTGAACTGGCCGTGACGATCGATGAAGCGTTGCACGGCGGCAAAAAGAGCTTCGCCGTGGAGCGAGGCGGCAGCCGTGAGACGATCAACGTGACGGTTCCGAAGGGAGTACGCGACGGGCAGCGGATCCGCCTCGCTGGGAAGGGCGAGCCGGGCATCGGAGGCTCCGAAGCCGGCGACATGTACCTGCGCGTCGTCGTCCAGGCCTACGGTGATTACCGCATCGACGGCCACGACTTGATCCGCGCCGTGCCGGTCCCGGTGACCAAGGCGGTTCTGGGCGGCGAGGTCGAAGTGCCGACCCTCGACGGAACCGTAAAGCTCAAGGTTCCCGCCGGGACGCAACCGGGCCGCAAGTTCCGGATCAAAGGCCGCGGGTTGCCGAGTGGCAAAGATACCCGCGGAGACTTTTACGCGGAGATCAAGGTGACCGTTCCGACGACTCTGAGCGACCGTGAGCGAGAGCTTTGGGAGAAGCTCGCGGCCAGCGCGTAGCTGCTTGTAAGCATTAGCGAGATTCGGAGTCGGAAACGCTGGTTTCACAAACTTGGCGGATCGCGTGCTATTCGCTAATGAGGGTCCCGTGTACCCGACATTGTTCTCAAAGCTCCCCATCTCCTCCGCCCTCGCGGCGGCCGGTTCAGGTGACGACTGGATCAACCAGTATCTCCTTCCCATCGGCATCGTCCTGCTGATCTTTCTCGTCCCGCACATCGTCGCGACGCAGATCTTCACTCCGAAGTCGAATATCCTGCTCGTGCTCGCTGCCTGCGTTACGCAGGTCCTGTTTGTCCTGCTCGTTGCATGGATCTTCTTCGTGCTGGCGATCGGCGGCTGGGTCTACGTCGCCATCGGAGGCCTCATCGTCTTCATCATGTCGGCGCTCGTCATGACAGGGATCTACCGATTCGAGTTTGTGAAGGGCCTTGGCTACAACGCCGTCGCGCTTCTCCTGATCGCGGGAATCGCCTGGGCAGCGGTCAAGTTTCACCCAGAGCCGATGTATCGCCGGATCGGAGTGCCGCTCGCCATGCACCTCGTGCGCTTCGGCGCGAGCTTCCAAAAATCGGAAGAGACCGCGCAGCGCGAGGCGGTGAAATATTACCCGGATCTGGCCGTCGCAGGATCTGACTTCAACCGTCGTTTCCTGGCGAAAGTGGCGAAGTACCGGGCGGATCGGCCGGATGACCTCCGTTCACCGGGCTGGCCCGTAGTGCTGGCAAACGAAGTCGGCCTGGAACAGCTCGGCGAAAAGATATTTCCGCCGGCCTCGCCGAATCCGTCGGAACCGTAGCCGCGCCTCGCTTCATAGAATGTGCGGAAAGGGATGACCGGCTCCGCGAGCGCTTGCGCCAAAGAAGCGCGGGACTTCGTCCCGTGGGGCGGGATCGATGGAGCGGAGCCGTTTGTTATCCGGAAACTTCTTTTGGCAATCGCTCCAGCCGCCATCAACGCTCCACCCGCGCCAGGGCGTTGTAGTCCGGCACGCCGCCGCCGGCTGCGACTACTCCACGGCGAATGATCACATTCCCTTCAGGCCACATGACCTGGAGGTTGCCCGGCGCGATCTCGGCAAGGAAGACCCGCCCGGGATAACGCCCGAGTTCGTTCACGAGCGCGATCGCTTCGCCTTGCTCCAATCCCATGCGATTGGCGTCCGCTTCCGACATAAAGATCGCGTCGCGGTCGGCGCCCGTCAGCGGATCGGTCTCCGCATAGATCAACGTGTTGAACTGCTTTCCCCGGCGGGTGCTGACCTTGAATAGGTCTGCTGCGTGAGACGAATCGGCGCAGCGCAGATGCGGCGAATCCGGTGGCAGTTTCGGCGCGCGAAGATGCGCTTTCCCGTCAGGCGTCTCAAACTTTCCACCCACGCACAAGTGAGCGCCCCCATACTGGAAGGAGTCGCCGGTTTTCCTGAGATGCTGGACGCCATCGTAGAACGGCACGACGCGGGCGATCTCCTCCCGCATTTCCCATCCGGTCTCGCAACCGAGCAGATGCGCGCGCTCGGGGTAAGTGGCGGCGGCAAGTTCTCGGAGGATTTTCCATTCGGCGCGGCATTCGCCGACTTGGCGACGGAGTTCCGGCGAGAACATCACGCGCCGCTCCGTGCTGGTCTCCGATCCGCCGTCGTCCTGCTCATAGCGAGTCTTCGCCGGGAGCAGGATCACCTCGTCTCCTTCCACAAACATCTGATCGGTCAGGATAATGTCCTGGTGCACGCGCAGCGGAACCTTGCTCATCGCGCTGGCGACGGCGTCGGGCTCGGGCAGGGTGCGGAGGAAGTTTCCGCCGAGGCAGTAGAAGACGTCGATCGCGCCGGTGCCGCACGCTTCGACCATGTCGACGGCCGTCATTCCAGGCCAAGAAGGCACCTCGAACCCATATTCTCCGGAGAGCTTCGCGGCGTTCTCCGGATTCACCGCCTTCACGCCGGGAAACGCCGTTGAGTAAGCGCCCATCTCGGCGCCGCCTTGCACCGAACTGTGGCCTCGAATTGGCATCACGCCGCATTTCTCCCGGCCAACCCATCCGCGAGTCAGCGCCAAATTGAGGATCATCTGCACGCCATCCGCGCCATGCGGATGTTGGGTGATGCCCATGCTCCATACGAAGACGCCGGTCTTTGCGCGTTCGAGCAGCGCCGCGAATTCTTCCATGCTCGCGCGAGGCAAACCCGACTGCCGTTCCAGCGTGCTCCATTCGAGCGACTCGGCTTTCTCCTTCACCGTATCCCATCCATCGGTGTGCTCTCGCAGGAACGCTTCATCGATCGCATTGCGCGTTATCGCCACCTTCAGAACGCCGTAGAGAAAAGCGATGTCGCCGCCCTGCGTGACGGGGAACCAGTAGTCCGCGATGTCGGTGCCGAAGAACGCGCTGCTCGCCGTGCTCGGCACCCAGTAACGCTTCATCCCCGGCTCGAGCAGCGGATTCACGAGAATCACTTTCGTTCCGAGCTGTTTTGCCTCGTGGAGATACTTCGTCGAGACAGGTTGATCATTCGCCGGATTGCTTCCGAAGAACACGAGGACGTCTGTGCCATACCAGTCCTTGTAGCTGCACGTGCTCGCGCCGACACCGAGCGTGGCCTTCATCGCCGCGCCGCTCGGGCTGTGGCAAAGGCGCGCGGCGTTATCGATGTGGTTGGTCCCAAGAAATCGCGCCACCTTTTGCGCCATGTAATAGACCTCGTTGGTGACTCCGCGCGACGTCACGAAGAACGCGGCGCGCTTCGGATCGGTCGCGCGAATTCGCCTGGCGATTCGATCGTAAGCTTCGTCCCAGCCGATGCGCCTGAAGCCGCGCTCGCCACGCAGGCGAAGCATCGGATACGCGAGCCGGCCGAGTTCGCGGAGTTCGTGATTCGGCATTTTGCGAAGCGAACTCACATCCGCGAGTCGGCGGTGATCCAACCCCGGCATGGTGTTTAGGCGAAGAAGGTTCAGCCGCGTCATGCACAGATGCGGGCCCTTGATCGTCCAATCATGGAGACCGGCCACACCGAGCGCGCATCCGTCGCAGACACCTTTCGTCAGCACCTGGTAGGCGTAGGGGAGATTGTCGCGATTCTTCCACGCCACGCTGAGCATGTCGCGAAAGTGCGTCGGTTTCACCTCGCCCAAACCGAAGGGAATGAGCCGGCGGAAAAAGCCCGTCTTTGGGACGGCGTGGCGAGACATGCGCTTAACGGAGGAAAAAAGCGCGAAGGCGCAAAGCAAAATGTCCGGCAGGTTTCCCGGCCGGACATTCGCTGCCGCGTGAGCTCTTTACCTCTCACGCACATGTTTTCCCGGTTCGAGCGCGGCGAGCGGCGGCGCTCCGCCCCACTGCAGAGTCCGCCAACTCGCCGCGCCACCGGCGCAACGCCGCTGCGCTTACTTCTGCTCGCGCAAGGCGTCTGCCTGATTCTTCAGATCTTTCTCTGCGGCTTTGCCTTCTGCGCGGATGCGCTCGGCTTCTGCGTCCGCCTGCTTCTTATTCACGTCTTCAGTGGCATCCGCGGCCTTCTCGGCAGACTTCTTCACGTCTTTCGCCTGTTTCTCCTTGGCGTCAGCCGCGTTCTCCAAGGCCTTCTCGCGATCGCGTTCGGCTTTTGAGTCACAGCCGCTTAGGCCTGCGAGTGATACGGCAATCAAAGCTGTAAGGATGGTTTTCATATCCCAGAGTATCGTTGAGCCCTTGAGAGGTGGTTGTATCGCGGACGGCGGCTTAGACTTCGGTAATGAATCCCCGGCATCCTTGGATGCCGCAACCTACCCAGCCACGCCTGGAGGTGGTGGCGATGCGTTAAGCATGAGACCGAAACCGATGCGCGCGTATGCGGAGGACACCGAACTCAACATGAACGACAAAATCGAGGTGCAGCGGTGGTGCTCGGAGTTGGAAGTCAGCGAGGAGCGGCTCCGGAATGCAGTTATGAATGCCGGAAACAAGCTCGGGGACGTGGAGAAGGAGTTCGCGAAGCAAGCCAGCGACGAAAGCGACGTGACGCCGCCGGAAGACATCCCAGGAGACCGTAGCAGCCATCTCCACGTGACGACTGACGGAGCGAGATCCACCTAGCCATCTTCCTCTGCGGCGAGCTGCGCATGCCGCTCACGGCTTGCTGAGCGGCAGGCTTTGTCATATCCGCCCCGGATGGACCCGATTTCCGCAGGTCATCGAGCCGTCTCCCTGGGCGCCAGCGCAGCGAAGAGCATGCGCGCCTTCGTCGGCCGAAGCGCAAAGATCACTGCACCCATCACCATGAGCTGCGGCGCGATCGCCGACCTCGCGTCGACGATTGCGAAGTTCTCCAGCTACCTGTGCGTCGCCTCCATTTGCATCGCCCTGATCTCGGGCGGCATGTGGTTCCTGCGCTACCGCCGACAGTTTATGAAGGCCGCGGCGGATGGCGTCATGCAGCCGGAGGAAGTGATGCAGATGGGCGAGCGCAATGCGTGGGCGATCACCTTCGCGTTCGCGGTCGTCTCGACCATCGTCATGGGTGGATTCGTCCTCGCGGAAAAGATGACCAACTCCGAAGAGAAGGGCGTTCTCGCGGCGACGATTCCCGGAATGGAGGAACTCCAGGCCTCCCTCTTCCGCGTGGAGAAAAAGGTGGAAGCCGTCAAAGAGGACACGACGGCGATCAAGCAGGACACCACCTCGATCAAGAAAGACACCGAGTCGACTAGGGTCGAAACGGCAGAGATCAAAAAGGACACGGCGCGCATCGCGGCGAGCGTCGAAGAGATGGCGCGCAATTTCTCCGCCCTCGCTGGACGCGGCGGAGTAATTCCCAATGCGAGTACTCCGGAAGAGCATTATCACAATGCCCGGTTGCACGAGTTGGGCGGCAACTTCGTCGCGGCGCGAAAAGAATATGCGGAATTTCTGCAGGCGAATCTCGATGTCATCGACCCGTGGTTGAACTACGCGGCGATGATCAAGATCCAGGAAGGTCGCGCTGGAGCGCTCGAGGCGTTGCGATACTTTGGCGAGAAGTTCCCGACCAAAACTGCGTCTTACCGCGCGGCGCTCGCGTCGCTCGAAGACCTGCCGGCCCGGATTGCAAAGCTTGAAGAAGTGGCGCAGTCCAATCCGGACTTCGGCCCCGTCTTCTATCTCTTGAGCCAGGAATATGCGGAGCCGAAGAAGGCGGAACCCACATTGTCTGATCAACGCTCCGAGCGCGAGTGGCTGGAGAAGTTCCGCACCGCTCGCGAGAACGGGAAGTTCCTCAAATACTTCCTCGATCAGAAGGAGGCGCAGAAGTGGAACGAAACCTCGGAAGCGCGATGGTCGAAACTCGCGGGAGCGGCGAACCGTTTGCAAAACCCGGTGACCCTCATCCCGCAGCAGAGCGGCACGGGCTGGGGCATCACTTTCGGTTTGGCCGATTACACCGCGAAGGAATTGTTCTATCGCGTCGATGGGAGCGGCGACTTCAAGTCGACCGGACACCTCGCTTTCAACAGCCCGCAAACCGGCCGGCCCATGCCGAACTTGTTTGTGGAACTGCCAGGCCTCCCACCCGGCGAACACAAGGTGGAGGTGCGTTACACCGATCGGGATGACCGGACCAACGGGCCTTACACACTGAGCTTTTCGACTGCGGACCAGCAATTCATCCAGGGCAAACAAATGGTCATGTCCACCTCGGCCTCGTGGCTCTCCTACCGGGACTACGATGGGAAGCTGTTGCTCTATTTCACCACGCTCATGACGGCGCGTCCGGTGATCAAAGAAGTGCGCTATTCGCTGAACAATGAGACTCTCGACAAAGCCTTCGCCTTCAAGCCGACGAGCAAGATGTTCGAAGCGGGCGACGACACATTCATTTCGATCCCGAAGAACACGGAGTACGCCTGCGTGCAGGTGATCTACAAGGACGGGTCCAAGTCCGAGATGAAGAAGTTCCCGAAGGTGACGGAATAGGGTGCTCGGAAAGTGCTCCTCAGAACAGGATGTTCTCGATAAAGTCGGCCACATGAGGCGCGAGCGACGGATGCTTGCGCGCGACGATGGCGATCTTGCGTGAGAACGTTTGCTTTACGCGAATGCGGCGGATCGTTCGCTTGCGTCCATAAATGGCGAGCGAGCGTTTGGGAACCAAGCTCACTCCCTGTCCGAGCGCGACGAGATTGATGATGAGATCGAAGCTGTCTGCTTCCACCGCGCCGCTCGCCGGCCAACCGCGTTTCTTCAGCCACGCGCGCAGGCGCGAACCCGTGTTCGTGTTGGCTGGGGGAAGCAACCATGGCTTGGATCGAAGCCATTCGGACCAACGTTTTTCCGATTTCTGCATCGTCGCGGTTGGCACAACCCAGTGCGCGGGCGCGATAAGATCAAATGCATCGTCGAATTGATGGCAGATCTTCGCGAACGTGGGCAATCGCCGCGGATGGCAAAGGATCGCGGTGTCGATGGCATTGGCTTCCACGTGTTCGAGCAACTGGTCGCTCTGCAGATGGGAAACGCGAAGGATTACTCCGGGTCTTCGCCGCTGCTGGGCGGCGAAGAATCCGGGCAGGTAGGCCATGCTAATCGTCTTCGAAACACCCACACGAAT
>CBHXZU010000040.1:0-15976 GCA_966125105.1 uncultured Prosthecobacter sp. | reverse complement strand
GCGGCCGCCGCCTCCCAGTGCCGTCGTGTGCCCGCCCCCCCCCCCCCACCCCCCCCGCCCCCCCCCCGCCCCGCCGCTGGGAACGCCGCGGCCGCTTTCGCCATATGGAACGTTCATGCGGGCCAACAAGCTCGATGACGACACGGCGCAGATGCTCAGCCGCCGGGTGAACAAACGCGATGACAGCGTATTTGGCCCGCTGGCGCGCTTGACGGAAGTTTCCGGGGAGTGGGCGACAAAAGCGCCGGCCGTCCTGGCCGAGATCCAGACCGGCACGATGGGGAAGGCAAAGAAGCCGATCAACCCGATCGTTGCGGCAGCGTTCAAGGGAGCAAAGCCCACCGGCATCAAAGATGTCTGGCAGATTTACGACAAAGCCTTCGCGGCGGCTGCGCCGAAGTCGGCAATCTGGCTGGATGAGATGGCGGTGAGCAGCAGTGGCAATGTGCCCGGGGTCGACATCGCGCTCGCGGAGATCCTGCAAGTTCCGCTGGAGATCAAACCAGGCGGCGGCATGTCGATGGCGGACTATCGCGCGGCCGTCGATCGCCTGCCCAATCGGCTGCAGGGAAATCTGCAAGGCGCGTTGACTCGGTTTAACCAATTGCAGCTCACGCACCCGGGAGCTCCGGCGCACGCGATGATCGTGGCGGACCAGGCCAAGCCGAAAGATTCCGCCGTGATGCTGCGCGGCCAGCCGAACTCGAAGGGCGACGTCGTTCCGCGGCGATTCCTGGAGGTGCTGAGTCCGGGCGGAAAAGCCGAGCCCTTCAAGATCGGCAGCGGCCGGTATGAATTGGCGAAAGCGATCGCCAGTCCGAACAACCCGCTCACCGCGCGCGTGGCGGTGAACCGCGTATGGATGCATCACTTCGGTGAAGGATTTGTTCCCACGCCGGACGACCTCGGCACCATGAGCGAGAAGCCGACGCATCCTGAATTGCTCGATTACCTCGCGAGCTACTTTGTCGAGAGTGGCTGGAGCTTGAAGAAGCTGCACCGGCTCATCCTGAACTCCCGCGTATACCTCGAGAGCAGCAGCATGATTCCGGGTGAGGTGGGCCAGAGTTACGTGGACAAGGACCCTTACAACAAGCTGCTCTGGCGCGCGAACGTGCGTCGCCTCGACTTCGAGTCGGTGCGCGACAGCATGCTCATCTTCAGCGGCAACATGGATCGCGCGCTCGGAGGAAAGCCGATCAATCTCACCGACGAGCCCTACAGCTTCCGCCGCTCGGTTTACGGCTACGTCGATCGAGGGAATCTCCCGGAATTGATGGCGCACTTCGACTTCTCCAAGCCGGAGATGACGAACTCCAAGCGCACGACGACGGTCGTTCCGCAACAGGCGCTCTTCTTGATGAATAGCCCGATGACCGTGGACGTGGTTCGCCGGATCGTGGCACGGCCCGAAGTTTCCAAAGCGCCGGACGCGCTCGGGAAGATTCGGGCTGTTTACGAGATTGTCTTCCAGCGGTATCCCACCAAGGAAGAGTTCGCCCTCGGCCAGCAATTCCTCAAAGGCGAGGCGGAGGACGTGGAGGCGAATACCTACGTCTACGAAGGGAGCAAACGCCGCGGTGGCGGTGGAATGGGGGGGCGCAGCGCGATCAAGAATGATGGCCTGCGAGTCTCACGCCGTCCGCTCAATGCGCTCGAGACCTTCACCCAAGTCCTGCTCCTTTCGAACGAAGCCGCCTACGTAAACTGAGGATTGTTGCTTCCGGAGTTGTGAAAGCCGCGGCGCGCGAGTAACGCTTCTGCCGTTGGCGGTGTGGCGAAATGGCAGACGCAGCGGACTTAAAATCCGCTGGGAGGCAACTCCCGTACGGGTTCGAGTCCCGTCACCGCCACGGTCCCTTCGTGGCGTGCAAGCGCGCGCCGGAACTTGAGGGGGTTGCATTGGGTTGCATCAACCCCGCGCTTCTGCCACCTCTGCGGGCACGACATGATTCAGTTGATCCGCGACATCCACGACGCCTGCCGCAAAGAGGGGCGCCCTGCGATTTCCTACGAGTTTTTCCCGCCCAAAACGGACGAGGGCGATCGCGCTCTGCTGGAGAACACCGTTCCTGCGTTGCTGGAGTTTAATCCGGATTATTGCTCGGTGACCTACGGCGCCGGTGGAAGCACTCGTGAAAAGACGCTGAGCATCGTCGAGCGGATCCAAAACGAGCATGGACTGACGGCGATGGCGCACCTGACGTGCGTGAACTCGACCGTGGCACAGCTCGATGAAGTCATCGCGGATGCGCGCAAGCGGGGAATCGTAAACATCCTGGCGCTGCGAGGAGATCCACCAGGCGGGACGGGTCCGTGGGTGCCCACTCCGGGGGGATTCATTTATTCAAAGGAGTTGGTCGCCTACCTGCGGACGCTGGGCGGCTTCAGCATTGGCACCGCGGGATTTCCCGAAGGTCACATTGCGCAGCAAGGCGGAAAGGAGGTCGATTGGGGATTCCTGCGCGACAAAGTCGCGGAAGGCGCGGATTTCGTCATCACGCAGCTGTTCTTCGATAACGAGGATTTCTACCGCTTCGCCGAATACCTGACGAAGAAACTTGGCGTCAGCGTTCCCCTTATCCCGGGCATTTTCCCCGTGATTTCGGGGAAACAGGCAAAGAAGTTCACCGAGTTGTGCGGCTCGAAATTGCCGGAGGCGTTTACCACGCGTCTTGACGAGCTCGGGGATGATGATGCGGCGGCAGTAGAGTTCGGGATCGAGTATGCCACCCACCAGTGTGAAGAATTGCTGAAGTTCGGTGTGCCGGGGCTGCACTTCTACACGCTGAACAAGGTGCGTTCGACGGCCGAGATCATCAAGAACCTCGGTGTGAGCCGCCCACGACAGGCGTAACAAATCCCATTGCTATTCATCGCGCAGACTTCCAGCGTGGTGGGCATGAACACCCGCTTGCTCGTTCTCTCCGCGTGCGTTAGCTCGCTCGTCACCTTCAGTGGCATCGTATCCGCGGCGGAGTCCGCGGATGCCCAATGGACCGAATTGGAGAATCTCATGCGCGGCCCGAAGGAGAGGCCAAAGACGCAAGAGGAAATGAAAGAGGCGGTGAAGAAATACATCGCCGAGTTCGACGTGAAGGCTGAGGCTTTTCGAAAAGCTTATCCAAACGATCCGCGCCGCTGGAAACTCACCATTCAGGAGATCCAGACCAACCAGATGCGCGAAATGGTCGGCGCGAAACCGCTGACGAAGGAAGAGATTTCGAAGAAGACCGACGAACTGATTGCTGCGCCGGATTCGGACAAGACCATCAAGGCAACCGCCAGCTTCTACCGCGTGGGCGCGTCGGAGTCGGACGATACTGAGTTTGCCAAGCTTGCCGAAGCGCACATGAAGGCATTCCCGGATTTTCCCGGAAACAAACAGATCGAAGCAGTGACCAAGAGCAAGGAGGCGGTGAAGGTTTTCAAGTCCAAGCCGTTTGATCTGAAGTTCGTCGCGACGTCGGGCGCCGAAGTAGATGTGGAGAAGATGCGCGGCAAAGTCGTCCTCGTGGATTTCTGGGCGACTTGGTGTGGCCCGTGTGTCGCTGAGGTTCCGAAGGTGGTTGAGACCTACGAGAAACTGCATGGCAAAGGCTTTGAAATCGTGGGGATCTCCTTCGATCAGGAAAAAGAAAAGCTCGATGCTTTCACGAAGGAAAAGAAGATGACGTGGCCGCAGTACTTTGACGGCAAAGCGTGGGAGGGGCCCCTGGCGCAGAAATATGGCATTCTGGGAATCCCGACGATGTGGCTCGTGAACAAGAAGGGCATGTTGGTCGACACGAACGGTCGCGAAGATCTCGAAGCGAAAGTGGAGAAGCTGCTCGCGGAGTAACGCCCATGAAACTCATCCTGGTTGCGGGTGTCGCCATGTGCCTTGCACGCCTGGGCGGCGTTGCTGCGGCGGCCGAAAGGCCGGCTGCCGCGAAATCGGCTGCGGAAAAGCCGGCAAGTCCTGCCGCTGCGGTTCCGTCGGCTGTTGCGCCGGTCGCCGCTGACAAGACGCCCGAGGCGCTCGCGGAGAAGATCGAGGATTTGCTCAACAGCGAAGGACAAAACCCGGACGATGAAAAGGAGTTCGCGGCCTACTGGACGAAGCAGTTGGCGGTCGTCGATGGGCTGATCGCGGAGTTTCGCGCGAAGTTTCCCACGCATCCGTTGCGCTGGCGTTTGCTCATGCACGAGGCAAACGCGCGGGAGATCCGCGAGGAATTGAGCATTCCTTTGCCAAAGGGAAGCCGGACGGCGGCTGAAATCTATGCCGAGATCATGGCGTCGCCTGACGCGGATGCGACGGTAAAAGCGGAAGCGAGTTCGGCGCGGTTGATCGGGCTTTCCGACCAGGTCGCTGCGAAGAAGGTCACGCTGACTGATTGGGAGACGCAACTGACCACGCATTTGAAAACGTTCCCGGATTTCGAGGACAATACGGTGCTGGTCGAGATGCGACTCATGCTCGTGGAAGAGCACGCGAACGCGCGTTTTATTCCTCTGCTCGAGGAACTCTCGAAGAGCAATGTGCCGGCGGTTGCGGAACTCGCGAGCTCGCGGCTCGCCTCCGCGAAGATGATGGCGGAGCTGAAAGCCAAACCGCTCGATTTGAAATTTAAAGCGTTCGACGGCTCGGAGGTGGATCTGCAGAAGCTGCGCGGGAAAGTCGTGCTGATCGACTTCTGGGCAACATGGTGCGGCCCGTGCATGGCGGAGCTCCCAAGCGTGTTGAAAGCCTACGAACAGTACAAGGAGAAGGGATTCGAGATCATCGGCATCTCGCTGGACGAAGACAGCGCCGAACTCACTCGCGTGTTGAAGACGAAGAAGATCACCTGGCCGCAGTATTTCGACGGCAAGGGTTGGGAGAATCCTTACGCGAAGAAATACGGCATCGAAGGGATTCCGACGATGTGGCTCGTGAACAAGGCCGGGATGGTCACCGATACCGACGCGACGGAAGAACTGGCGGAGAAAATAGAGAAATTGCTCGGCGAGTAATCGGCAGGTGCATCGAGGGACTATCCAAAAACGTTGAACCGCGGGCAAAAGAAGGGCGCCGCAAGCACGCTTGCGCCGTGGTGCGGTTCGCCAGAACGGCTTTGACGTTCCATTCACCCCGGATGTTACGCCCCACTGTGTTTAGTGTTTGGTCTTTGGCCTTTGGCCTTAATTGAACGGCGTCAGTCAATCTCCCCAACTGTGTGGGTTGACCGCCGCGGACGAATCGCCCTAGCGTCCTCAGCGTGAAACCGTTCTTCCTCGCCGCGCTCTTCGCCAGCGCGCCTCTCCTTCACTCCGAGGTTACCGTCACTGAAAAGACCGGCGCGGTCCGGATTGAAGTAGGCGGTCAGCTCTTCACCGAATATCACTACGGCGATGCCCCTCACGTTTACTACTGGCCCGTCATTGGTCCCAACGGCGTGAAGATGACGCGCAGTTACCCAATGGAGAAGGCCGAGGGAGAAGAGACGGATCACCCGCATCATCGGTCGCTTTGGTTCAGCCATGGCGAGGTCAACGGAGTCGATTTCTGGGGCGAGCCCGCGAGCTACAAAGGAACGCCGAAGCACCCGGTCGGGAAAATCGAGCATGTGAAGATCCTCGCGAAGGAGAATGGCAAAGTCGGCGTGCTCACGACGGAAGCGCGTTGGGTGGCGCCGGATGGCTCGGAACCGCTGCACTCGATCCAGACCCTGCGTGTCCACGACACGGGCGGTGCCGATCGCGTGTGCGACTTCGAAGTCACGCTCATCGCAGGAGAGAAGGATGTGAAGTTCGGCGATACGAAGGAAGGCACCGCCGGAATGCGCATCGCGGAATCGATGCGGCTCAAGGCGCCGAAGGGTCCGGGCAAAGGAACCATCCTGAATAGCCAGGGGACCGACGGCGCGAAGGCGTGGGGACAAAAGGCGAAGTGGGTCACCATGTCGGGGCCGATCGGCGACAAGACGTACGCAATCACCTTCATGGATCATCCCTCGAACCTCCGGCATCCCACCCGGTGGCACGCGCGTGATTATGGTCTCTTCGCGGCGAACCCGTTTTGCGAAGCGGAAATGGAAAAGACGCAGCCGAAGAATGCGGGCGAATACACGCTGAAGGCCGGCCAGAAGCTGACGTTCAAATACCGCATCGCCTTCACGGAAGGCGATGCTGCGGCGGCGAAGGGCGAAGATCGTTGGAAAGCTTTCGCTGAAGGAAAGTGATCGACTCTCGCTCCAGCCGCCGAGCGTGGATTGGCAAAGCCGCGGGCGTGGCTCTGGCTCTCTCCGCTCGCTTGCACCAGGCTCACTCGCAAGCAGCAGCGAAGACCAAGGTGTTGCTTGTCACGGGCGGGCACGGATTTGAAGTGGAGCCGTTCTTTCGAATCTTTTCGGAGAATCCCGAAATCCAGTTCACTGCGGCGAAGCACGTCCAGGCGGCCGACGTGTATGATCGCGAGGATTTGCTCACCTACGATGTCGTGGTCCTCTACGACATGCCGAAGGTGATCACCGATGCGCAGAAGGAGAAGTTCCTGGCCTTGCTCAAGAAAGGAACGGGACTCGTCGTGCTGCACCACGCATTAGTCTCGTATCCCGACTGGCCGGAATACGCCGCAATCATTGGCGGTCGTTATTTGCAGGCCGATGAGAAGACGGGAAAAGCCGGATACCAGCACAACGTGGACATTCCCGTGCAAATCGCCGCGAAGGATCACCCGATCACCAGCGGACTGAAAGACTTTACGATCCACGATGAGATCTACTGGGGCTTTCAAGTAGACCCAAAGGCGCAGCAGCTGCTCACGACGACGCAGGCGAAAAGCGGCAACCCGATCGCGTGGACGATGCCGCGCGAGAAAGGCCGCACCGTCTACCTGCAACTCGGCCACGGCCCCAGCGCGTACGATCACCCGACCTATCGCGAAATCGTGGCGCGCTGCATCCGCTGGGCTGCGCAGCGGTAGGACTCACCGCATTCCAATAATTCTCTCCGCAACAAACCAAAGCACTGGCCGTCTTCAGCGATTACTCACCCACATGACACATTCCACCCTAACACGCCGTTCCTTCCTCAAGGCTTCCGCGGCTGCAACCACGGCGCTCGCCTTTCCGGCGTTCGTCCGTTCACAAACGCCAAATAGCGATATCCGAGTCGCCGTTGTCGGCTTCAACGGCCGTGGTCAGAGTCACATCGGAGATCTTTTGAAGCTCAACGGGGTGAAGATCACCGCGCTTTGCGACATCGATTCCAAAGTCCTCGCGAAGGGCAAAGACCAGTTGGAGAAGAAGGGGCAGAAGGTTGAGACGTTCGTCGACGTCCGGAAGCTTCTGGATTCGAAAGAAATCGACGCCATCACCACGGCGACGCCGAACCACTGGCATTCGCTTCTCGGCATCTGGGCCTGCCAGGCCGGCAAGGACGCCTACATCGAGAAACCGATTTCGCACAACGTCTTCGAAGGGCGCAAACTCGCCGAAGCGGCGCGCAAATATAATCGCATCGTGCAATGTGGCACGCAGAGCCGTTCAACCGTTGGCCTTCACCAAGCGGTGAAATGGTCCCAAGCGGGAAACCTCGGCAAACTGCAGTGGGCGCGTGGCACCTGCTACAAGCGCCGTCCCAGCATCGGGAAAGTGGACGCGCCGCAGCCCTGGCCGGCGGAGATCGATCAGGACCTCTGGTTTGGCCCGGCGCCGATCAAGCCGCTCATGCGGAAGAAGCTTCACTATGATTGGCACTGGGTGTGGGACACCGGCAATGGCGACCTCGGAAACCAGGGCATTCACCAGATGGATATCGCCCGCTGGTTCCTGGGCGAGAGCTCGCTTTCGCCGAAGGTGTGGTCAGTCGGTGGACGCCTCGGCTACGAGGACGACGGAGAAACGCCGAACACGATGTTCGTCATGCACGAATACGAGAAGGCGCCGCTCATCTTTGAAGTGCGTGGTCTTCCTGCGGCGAATCAGGACGGCCCGATGGATAAGTATCGGGACGTGTTCTCGATCGGCGTCTACGTCCAATACGAGAACGGCCACATCGTGGTGCCGGACTACAACTCCGCCGCGGCTTACGATAAGTCCGGCAAGATGGTCGCTCGCTACGGCAGCTTCCCGGCGCCGAAAGACGGCCCCGATCCCGGCAAGCCGGACAACACCGGCCAGGGTTCGCATCACGAAAACTGGGCGAAATCGCTGCGCAGCCGCAAGCCGGATGAACTCAACGCCGAGATCCTCGAAGGCCACTATAGCAGCGCGCTCTGCCACACGGGCAACATCTCCTACATCACCGGGAAGAAAGTCGCTCCCGGCGAGATTATGGAAAAGGTGAAAGCGAACAAGGAAGCCGCAGACACGTTCGAGCGCATGACGGAACACCTCAAAAAGAACGGGGTGGACGTGGCGAAAGACCACCTCACGCTCGGCGAGTTCCTCACGATGGACACGAAGACCGAGAAATTCACGAATAGCGACGCCGCGAACAAGCTTCTCACGCGCAACTACCGGGCGCCTTACGTCGTGCCGGACAAAGTGTAGCCGCAACAGACGTCAGCTTTCCTGAAAGCAACGCCGTTCGGAGCGATCCGGACGGCGTTTTTTTACTTCAAGAGCGACCCGATTTTTGGAACCGCAGATTTCGCAGATTTTCGCAGATTGTCGGAAGTGCGTTCTGCCTGCTTTCCGCGTGCGCGCGAGTGGCCGTCAGACGTGGAAGCGTGAAGGCGTGGAGGCGTGAAGGGCGTGAAGGGCGTTGTTTTGATGGGAGAGGTCGGGCAATGTTCTCGAATGCCGAGGTTGCGTGTCCGTGAACCGCGCCAAGCACGCTTGCGCCGTAGCACGGCTCGCCAGAGCGGTCCGGACCTGCCACCCGCCGTCGGCTTCGCCCGTGTAGGAGCCCACACCGGTCCGTGCAGAATTGCGCTCGTGTATGCAGGTTTCCGCGGCTGGCCTTTCGTCTGATCTAGCGCCGCTTTTGAATGGCACGCCGGACCGCTCTGGCGAGCCGTGCTACGGCGCAAGCGTGCTTCCGATGCTCTCCTCAAATCCGCTACGGTGCTGAAAGCGTGCGGCGATTTGGAGGGCCGGGACGCTGAATTTGCGATTGCTGGCAGTAATCGCCAGTGGTTTGTAACCGCCAACTACACTGCTGCGGGTGCGCGGACTTCTCGCGAGACACCGATGTCTTCCGCGCCAGCTTCCTTGTAGATCGCTTTGACGCGTTCGGCTTCCTCGCTTCCGCCCACGTGCACCGAGACCAGGTAATTCCCGAGGCGCAGTTTGGACTCGTAGTGCTTTGCCTCGATCTCGGGGATGCCCAAACCGATCAAGCCGCCGAGGAGGCCACCGGTCGCCGCACCGGCGGCAGCGCCACTCAGCGCGGCCATGATCGGTCCTGCCGCGATGAATGCGCCGAGCCCTGGAATGGCAAGCGCGCCGATTCCTGCGAGCAGTCCCATCACTCCGCCGGCGAGGCCGCCCGCCGCTGCGCCGGTCACCGCACCCTCGGGAGCCTTGGTGTTCTTCTCGTGCCCGATGTCACGGGTTCCGCCCGGTTCCGGATAGAGCACAGAGATTCCGCTGAGTGGGAATCCTGCATCTCCGAGGCGCTCTATGATTCGGTCGGCGATGAGTCGATTATTCGCGATGCAGAAGACTGACTTGGACATGGGGAAATGTGGGTTGAGTTAAGGTTTGCCCTCGATCTCGAGGCGCTCGTCGAAATTGGCTCCCACGGCGCTTTTGCGAGCTGTATCCATTACCAGCGTTCTTTCCTTCGCGGATTTCACCGAGCCACGCAACGTCACCATCCCATCGATGGTGATCACCTTCACGTTCTTCGCGGACGCCGAAAGCGAATCGTTCGCGATCAGGGCGCGGCGAATTGACTGCGTGATTTTGATGTCGTGGGGAACATTCGATTGATCCTCCGACGTCGGCGCTTCTTCGCGATCCCCACGACGATTGCCCGAAGCATTTGTGGAGGAAGCGGCGGTGACAATCGGGGTGCTGGTTCCCAGAGCGAAGGTGATAACGCAGAGGATCGGTTTCATGAAATGCGACGCGCAAAAAAGGTCTGTGTTTTGGTTCGAATTCGTGAACCCGAATGGCCGTAAGGGATGGTCCTTAAGTGGCCGGAAATGCTTGGCGGCAAGATGATGCAGCTGCGTTAAGCAACGGAGGCAAACGCGTCACATCACGGCAAAATCGGCGGACTTAGGGGCGCAATGAGTTGCTCGTTCGCCAGCAGCAATGCGCCCCTGCATTGAAGAGCGCCGACGACATTCAGACGCGGAACAACGCGCCGAGTTTTTTGCCAAGGACCTTGCTCGCGACAGCGATGGTAAGTCCCAGAAAAGCCATAGCCCAGACGCCCAAGGCGGCGGCGAGAAATTTCCCGTCACCGATGAGCATGAAGAGTTCGTAGATCGCCTTGGTGATCGGAAAATCCTCCTGCTTCGCCGCGAGAATCAGCGAGTCGCTCACTTCCAGCATGGCGAAGCTGAACGCGAGCAAACCGCCTGCGAGAACATTTGCCGCGATGAGGGGAAATGTGATCCGGCGCAAAGTGCGCACGGGCGGGCAGCCGAGGTTTTGCGCAGCTTCTTCGAGGGTCTCACTGGTTTGTTGCAGTCCAGCGACAGCGCTGCGAACGACATATGGCAGTCTGCGCACCGCGTAAGCGATCACGAGCAGGATCGTTGGATCGTTCCCCGGGTTCAGCGCGGCGAAAGCGCGGCCGGGCTGCGTCATGGAGAGATAGCCGAACGCGAGGACGAGCCCCGGGACGGCGAGGGGAAGCATCGAGAGCGCATCCAGCACATGCCGACCGGGCATCTTCGAACGCACGATGACGTAAGCGATCGCGAGGCCGAGCACGACATCCACGGCCACGCTCAGTGATGCGTATTTGAGCGAATTGATGATGCTCGGAACGGTAAGGTAATGCCCGAGCGCGGTTTCGTAGTGCCGCATCGTCCAAGTGTTCGGCAGCACACTGCGGTACCAATCTTCCGCGAAGCTTTCGATGATCACGCCGATGTGTGGCAGGAGGGCGATGAAGGTGACGCCAATGAACCATGCGGCGCAGAGCCAGGCAGATGAGCCTCGCAGTTTGCGCGCGCTTCCGCCGGTGGTCGCTTTCCCCGACATCGCCTGCTCGCCGCGACCGAAGAGGAGCTTGCTCAAGCCGTAAAGCGCCAGCGTGGCAGTGAGCATCACAACTACGAGAGCAAACGGAAAGGGATTCCCGCTGATCTCCTTGATTCCGTAAAACATCTGCACGCTCGCGGTGCGCGCGTAATCGAAGACGAGTGGTGTGCCGAGTTCTGTGAAGGCGAAGATGAAAACGATCGTCCCTCCCGCGAATACACCCGGCATGATCAGCGGAAACGTGATCCGCCGAAAGCGCCGAAATCCAGTGCAGCCCAGGTTCGACGCTGCTTCTTCCATCGCAGGATCCACATTCGCCAGCGCCGCGGTGAGATTAAGGAAGAGGATCGGGTAAAGGTTCAGCGCTTGGATTACCACCACGCCCCAGAACTGGCCGTTGCCGAGCCAGTCTATAGTCTGGCCATCGGAGAGAAGTCCCAGGTGGGTCAGCAGCGCATTGAACGCGCCGTATTGCCCAAACATTTGCCGCAGCCCAATGGCGCCGACAAATGGCGGCAGGATCATCGGCACGAGGATGATCGCTGTGAGTGCGCGTTTGCCGGGGAAGTCGAAGCGATCGGCGAGCAGCGCGAGCGGCAGGGATATGGCGAGCGCGAGAATCGTTGTCGCGATCCCGAGCAGGAAGCTGTTCCGCATTGCCTCCGTGTAGGTCTGATTCGCGAAGACCTGCCCCACGTAGGCGAAAGTGAAATGTCCATTAGCGTCGAAAAATGCGCGCTGCACCGTCGTAACCAGGGGCCAGATGAAGAAGCATCCCAGCAAAGCGAGCGTCACTGTCCACACTGTCCAGGTGAGTGATTTGGACATGCTGCGCTGGTAGGGAGCTAGCGACAGAATGTCAAAGCGGCGCGCTGATTACGGGGGGCTGGCCCGATGAAAGCCATACGCATTTAGCGCGTGAGGCTCACGCGCGTTCCAGCGTGACGAATGCCCGTGGATTCGCTCCATTCGCGCCCCATGAAACTTCTCCTCGGGTGCGTGCTGGCGATGAGTGGGATTAGCGGCGTGTTTGCGTCCCTGGATGAATCGATTGGCAAACTGGTCGAGGTCGGTCGCGAAGGGCAGGGGAATGAAGCGGCGTCCGCGGCGTGGAAGGAAGTCGTTCAGGCGGGGCCGAGCGCCTTGTCTCCGGTGATCGCGGCGACGGGAAAAGGCAGTGCTGTTGCCGACAATTGGCTGCGGTTGGCGGCTGACGTAATCGTCGCCAATGCCGCCCGCGAGAAGCAGCCGATTGCCGCGGCGGACCTCGAGGCTTTCATCAAGGAAACCGCCCACCACGCGTCCGGTCGCGAACTGGCTTTCGAGCTTCTGCAGCGCGTGGACCGGGCACGCGCCGATGCTCTCGAGCCGAGCCTTGCAATGGATCCAGTCCAATCGCTTCGTCGTGGCGCCGTCCAACGCTTGATCGATGCGGCAAAGGCGAAGCAAGGCGAAGGCGCGGCCGATGCCTACCGCAGCGCGCTGAATGTTGCCCGTGACGAGGACCAGATCAAAGCGATCACGGGAGAACTCAAGAAGCTCGGCGTCGGCGTCGATCTGCCGAAACACTTTGGCTTTCTCACGAAGTGGCATGTGGCCGGCCCTTTCGACAACACCGAGCGCAAGGGCTTCGAGACCGCATTTCCTCCGGAAGCAGGCGTGAAGCTCGATGCCACCTATGAAGGCAAAGGGGAGCAGGTGAAGTGGGCGCCTTTCGAATCGAAGGACGAATACGGGAAGCTCGATTTCAATAAGCCGCTCGGAATGCTGAAGGAATCGACCGCGTATGCGTTCACCACGATCGAGGCGGCGGAGGAGCGAGACGCGGAATTGCGCCTCGGCTGCAAGAACGCTTGGAAGGTTTGGCTCAATGGGGAACTGCTTTTCGGCCGCGACGAATATCACCGCGGGCAACAGATGGATCAATACAAGTTAAAGTGCCGTCTAAAGAAGGGCACGAACACGGTGCTCGTGAAGTGCTGCCAGAATGAGCAGAAGGAGGATTGGACCGTGGAATGGGAGTTTCAGCTCCGCCTCTGCGACAGCGCAGGAACCGCGATCGCGTCCGCAAAGTAATCTCCTTTCTTTCCATGCAACGCCTCTCCATTTCCTGCGCGATTCTGTTCGCTGCCTCAGCCCCTTTCGCCACCGGGAAGGACTGGCCGCAGTTTCGCGGTCCCGAGAGCGCAGGCATCGCCGCTGATGCCAGCATCCCGCAGAATCCGAAGATCGATTGGAATGCGGAACTTCCCGGCCGCGGACTCGCGAGCCCGATTGTCGTCGGCGATCTTGTCTTCGTCGCCTGCTCCAGCGGACCGAAACAGGAGCGCCTTCACCTCATTTGCTTCGACGCAAATACCGGGGCAAAACGGTGGGAGCGCCAACTCCAGGCGACGGGCCGCACGATGTCGCACCCCAAGACGTCTGTGGCCGCTTGCACGCCGTGCAGCGATGGAAAGCGGGTATTCGCCCTGTGGAGCAGCAACGACATCGCGGGATTCGACCTCGATGGAAACGTGCTGTGGGTGCGTGGCCTCACCGCCGATTACCCGAATGTCAGCAACAGCCTCGGCATGGCCTCATCGCCCATCGTTGTCGGCGATACGGTGGTGACGATGGTGGAAAACGACAGCGAGAGTTACACGATCGGTCTCGATGCGGAGACGGGGAAGAATGTGTGGAAACTCGAGCGGCCGAAGGTCGCGAACTGGACGAGTCCCGTCACTTACCGCCCGGATGCCAGCACCCCGCCGGTGGTTCTACTGCAATCAAATAACGGCATCACCGCCGTCGACCCGGTGACCGGCAGCAAACTGTGGGATTATACCGAAGGCGCCTCAACCATGAGCTCGGGCGTCGTTGCCGGCGGGGTTATCTACGCGCCTTCCAATGGGATCACCGCGCTCGAGCCCCGCAGTAACAATGCCGCGCCGGAACAACTGTGGCGCGCGCGTCAGGTTAATCCTTCCACGATCAGCCCGGTGGTGATGGGAGGAAAAATCTTCAGCGTCAATGGCGCCGGCGTGATTGCGACAGTGGACACGAAGACTGGGACGCCCGGATGGAAGCTGCGTCTCAGCGGTCCATTCAGCAGCTCGCCCGTCGGCGGCGGCAGGCATCTCGTCGCGGTGAACGAGAAGGGACTCGTGCAAATCGTCGACACCGAAGCGCCGGAGGGCGCGATCGTCGGCAAGTTGCAGCTGCCGCTGAGGGAGGAAACGAAAGAACTCGTGCTCTGCACTCCGGCCCTCAGTGGGGATAAGGTGTTCGTCCGCACGGATAGCACGCTCTGGAGAATCGGAGCGGCTGAATAAGAGTCTGACTGGAAAAACTAACGCGAAACCGGCGATAGGGCGGAGGCCGCGTTTCGATTAAGCGCGGGGCAAGCACGCTTGCGGCATACTACGGCTCACCGGACCGGTGCCTGCGAACCATTCAAGGACGGTCCTGCGCTTAAGCAAGCGGCAGACTCGGAGCCGAGCTGGACACGCCATCTCCCGCTTGAATGGAATGCGCATACAGCTGTGGCGAGCCTCGATACGGCGCAAGCGCGCTTCCGACGTCCTCATTGTCGCTCAACCTCTTAGCCATGATCACTGAACTCTCCCGACGCTGCTGAGGCGGCATCACAAACCGAGTTGGATCGGACCGCGGTTGGCGCGGTGGCATCACGAACCGAGTTGGATTGGGCCGTGGTTGGCGCGGCGGCATCACGAATCAAGTTGGATCGGACCGCGGTTGGCGCGGCGGCATCACAAACCGAGTTCGATCGGACCGTGGTCGGCGCGGCGGCATCACTGTCCAAGTTGGATTGGACCTTGGTCGCTATGGCGAGATCACGAAACAGACTGACTCCTCGCACAGGCCCCCGACCCAGACCTTACGCGAGCCAGGCGCCGCGGTACAGTTCCTCACCCGTATAGAGATTCTTGATCTCGATCGTCGTTTGTTTGTGGGTGATGTAGCGAATCGTGCCGTAGCGATTCAGGTCATTGACCTCGTGCTGGCGTTCGCGAATGCCGCGATATTCGGCCTGGGTCCTCCAATATTTCTTGGCCTTCTTTTCAACCTCGGTGGCAGCCGGGACCGGCTCGACTTCACTCAGTTTCATCTTCGCGTATTTCTCGAGCGGAGCCCGTTGTTCGCGGGTTAAGACCTTCTTCCACCAATTATCGAGATCCTTGTATTCGGGCGTTTCGAGGATGTGCCGCCGCTCGTAGTCGAGTTCCACGTGCTCGTCCTGCTCGACCGTCACGCAACCAAGGTTTTCATCCATTCCAGTAGCACCGGTTCGCGCGGTCAAAACGAGTTGGCGTTCGCCACGGTTGGAAATGCCTTTGAAGATTTTGTATGCGAGACTGCTGCTCAGCTTCCCGGGTGACATAGCGCCTTGGTGCCCGGACAGGTAGTCGGAACTGCGCGCTCCGTAGCAAACCATGAGTTCGATTTTATACTCATCCTTCCGCCTGGGCAGCATGAGTGTGAGGAACTCGCACATCTGCTCCCACGAACAAAGCGGGCCTGGATTGAACTGCCCTCCGTAAACGTAATCCACGCAGTCCATGTGCCCATGGGCGGAAACCCAGATCTTCCAAGCGCCCCGACAGGCATCGATCACATCATTCAGCGTTCGCTGGGACGTGGCGTCGCCGCCCCATTCAATGATGCCGAGCTTCGATAGCTTAAGCAGGTTGAAGACGTCGAAACGCACGACTTCGTAGCTGTTTCCGAAAAAGCGCCGGAATCCGTTGCGCTTGTAGCGGGTGCCGAGCCCATTCGCGAGCTTCTGAACTGCGTTTTCTGTTACGTCTGGGAGAAGGTTGAGGTAAACGACTCGTCTGGCC